>NZ_JALUYR010000081.1 GCF_027012695.1 Thermococcus sp. | reverse complement strand
TGCAATAAGGCCCCAGGAGAATTGGAAGCTCCGGGGTAAAGGCGTTCAGCGTGAAGTTATGATGAAGGGGGAGTTATTTTGAGGGGATGGAGATGGAACGTCCCCCCTCAATAAGACTCGGGGAGAATTGAAAGGAAACTCGCCGAAAGCAGGCAGGAGAAAGCCCCTTTTGTTGTAATAACTGGGACTTATTGGGTTCTGAGGGGATCGGTTGAGGATTTTAGCCGTTACAGTGGGACCTCACTATGAAAACCCAAACCCTGCACTCCGATTCTCCCGGTCGTGGGGGAACCCGAAACACTTTCCTGTACAGGTGTCCCAGGATCCTGCCGAGGAGTACTGCAGCAATTCCCGATGGAAGCATGACCCTAATTGCCGGATCAACCCACTTCATCGGAACCACCCCTGGAAGTTCTTTCAAAAAGACTCGGGGAGAATTGAAACGATGCCACGCTGACTGCCGGAACGGGGTTTTGATTGAACTCCGGGAGAAGCCATGGTAGGTTGGGAAAGGTTCAGTTTTCCATATTCCTGAGGGGACAAAAACGGGCGGGATATTTTAGAAAAAGTTTGGGGCGACGCCCCGGAGGGAATCACTCCCATTCTCCAAGATCGAAAGGATACTTGGTCTTTAACACTGCCACCGCCATCAGGCCGGCGCCTATGAACTCCATGATGATGTCCCGTATCTTGTTGCTTATCGGCTCGTCCACGTGGGGGAGTATTGTGAGCGAGGCCGCGAGCTCTATGAACTCCCAGAGGATTCCGATGACAAAGAGCGCCAGCATGGAATACTTAATTATCGTCTTGGCGCTCCAGTTCTTGTTGTTCACCCTGGAGTACTCGAGGGCCATCTTGGCGAATATCGTCCACATCATCAGGCCGCCGAGAGAGTGGCCGATTATGTCGCCGTTCTCGTAGACGTTGTAGAGGTCAACGTTAAGTATCGGCACGTTGAGGAGCGTCACGTGGAAGAGGAAGAACACCGCCACGATTATCATGACGCCGTTGTCGTAGATCGGGCTGATCCATGGCCATATCCTTTTGCTGGGGTTCGGGTAGAGCTTTCTCACCGTGAAGACGAAGAGGAACACCAGGAGAGCAAAGATAGACGTCCTGAGCTGGGTGTCGCTGTGGTGCACCACCGCGTTCACGAAATCCAGAAAGACGACGAAGATGGAGAGGGCCAGCACCACGTCCTCCTTGCAGCTGAGTTTTCTTTTCTCGTAGAACTCCGGCATTTTACCACCACCCTCCTTTGGAGTGAAAAGATAAAAACCTGTTGCCCCGGACTGGAAACGAAAGGGGGAACTTAGAAGAGCCACTGGTTCTCGATGCATTCGTCACAGGGTGGCTTTTCACCGGCTATGGCCCTGAACCTCTTGTAGATGCACTCCGGTAGGCCAAGGGGACAGCGGTCGGGATACCTGCCGGGTCTTACCTTCGTCGGGTCAAGCTTTATCTTAATAAATGCCTCGTACTCCTCGACCTTCTTCCAGGGCAGGATCTTGGCGCCGTATATGACGAGATCGTCGTATATCTTCGCGTAGTCTCCAACCACTGCGTTCTCCTTAAGGATGACGTTCCTCCCGACGACGACACCCTCCCCAAGGATCGTGTCCTTCAGCTCGGCCCTCTCCCGGACGATGTCGTTGCCGATGAGTATCGCACGCTTGAAGTAGGCCCTGTCCTCAACGACTGTGTTGGGGCCGATGTAGGTGTAGGACTTGATTTTGACTCCGTGGCCTATCCTGACGCCTTCGTCTATGTAGACAGGCCCCTGAATCTCAACGTCCTCGGGAACTTCGGCGGTTTCCTTGATGGTCATGTAGCCGTCGTTCCTGGCTATCTCATCCATCGCAATCTGGTGGGCGTAGAAGAGGTCATCTGGTGTTCCGAGGTCCACCCAGTAAGCATCCTTCGGCATCCGGTGGGCGTATACCAGGCCGCTGGACACTAGCCTCGGGAGAACGTCCCTCTCGAAGTAGACCTCCCTGTTCCTGGGGATGTCCTCGAGCACCTTCCTGTTGACCATGTAGATTCCCGCGTCGATTAGGTTGGTCTTCGGTCTGCGGGGCTTCTCCTCGAAATGGATGACCTTTCCTTCCTCGTCGGTCTCGACGACACCGTAGCGCTCCGGGTCGTAGACCTTGGTGACGGCAACCGTTACGAGTCCGGCATTCTTTTTGTGGGCTTCGATTAGCTCCCTGAAGTCGAAGTTGGTGAAGACGTCGCCGTAGATTACGAGGAAGTCGTCACTGACGTAGTCCTCAACGTTCTTGAGCGCGCCGCCGGTCTCTAGCGGCATGGGGTCGTTGACGAAGCGTATCTCCTTGGGATAATCGGCCATTTTCTCCTCGACGAACTCACGTATCTCGCCGCGCATGTAGTGAACGGAGAGTATGACCTCGTCTATCTCCGGTATCTTCTCGAGGCTCTCCAGGAGATACTGGAGGTTGGGCTTTCCGAGAACGGGTATCATGGGCTTTGGTCGGGTGGATGAGAGTGGCCTCAAGCGGGTTCCAAATCCACCGGCGAGAATTACGGCTTTCATGCTATCACCGTTATTTCTTCAACGGGAGGTTTTATATGTTTTACGGCGGTAAAATAATGCCCCCCTATGATCCTCCGGTTACAGCTTTAACCGTGGGAGAAGCTTAATCTTTAACCCTGAACTTCAGGATCCTGACCCCTCCTGAGTTCCGGGATACAAAGCATTTCCCACCGCATATCTTCTTCAGGGGGCAGGTCTCACAGGTGGAGGAACCCCTCCGGATTTCCTCGACGTAGCCGAGGCTCTTCAGGATCTCGATTATGCCCTCAACCTCCTCAACAGTTGTACCGAGCTTCTCCGCTATCTCCAGAGGGGTTCTCTTTTCCCTCTTTATCTGTTCGAGAACAAGCTCGAGCTTTCCCATCATCCCAGCCCCATCGCAACTCCAAGATGCCAGATCAGAATCCCCACTACCGAGGCAACTGCCACCATGTAAGCGGTTGTAAAGGCCGCCCACTTCCAGTTTGCCTCGGATTTTATGGCCCCTATTGTCGCTATGCAGGGTATGTAGAGCGTCGTTACCGCCGTCAGCACGTATCCCTGAAGCGGGGCCATCGCGTTTCTTATGGCCTCAGGACTGCCGTATATGACGCCGAGCGTTGAGATCACGTTTTCCTTGGCTATGATTCCGAATAGCAGGCTCACAGCGGCCCTCCAGTCGAGGCCCATCAGCCTCATGTAGGGCTCGAAGAAGTGCCCGATTCTCTCGGCATAGCTCCCACCGGTTCCAACGGGGACGGGATAGTTGCTGAGGTACCAGATTATCACAGCCCCCAGGAGGATAACCGTTCCAGCCTTCTGGACGAACTCCTTGCTCCTCTCCCAGGAATGGAGGAGGAGGCTCCTGCCGCTGGGTATGAGGTACTCGGGCAGCTCAATGACGAATGGGGTGGTTTCACCCGGGACGAAGCGGCTCACGAGCCAGGCCGAGGCGAGGGCAACGGCGAAGGCCAGCACGTAGATGCTCGCCGCGATGAGGGCGCTCTTTCCGCCGAAGAAGAGGGCGGCCATAAAACTTATGACGCTCAGCCTGGCGGAGCAGGGTATGAAGGGGTTAACGAACATCGTGACCAGGCGGTCCTTCTCGTTGTCAAGTGTTCTCGCGGACATAACTGCCGGAACGTTGCAGCCGAGGCCGAGTATGAGGGGTATTATGGCCTTGCCAGGAAGACCGAACTTCCTCAGGATGCCTTCCATTAGAACGGCCACCCGCGCCATGTAACCCAGGTCCTCCAGGAAAGAGAGGGCCAGGAAGAGCAGGAAGACAAGGGGGAAGAAGCTGAGCACCATTCCGACGCCGCCTATGATTCCATCGACGATGAGGCCGCGGAGGACATCGTTTGCTATGTGCGGTGCCAGCCAGTTGCCGAGGAGCGTGAACGCATCCGAAAGCCACTCCTGCAGGGGCAGACCGAAGGCAAAGACGAACTTGAAAACGCCGTAGAACACCAGGGCCATGGCGATGAAACCGTAAACGGGGTGGATCAGGAGTCTGTCGAGCTGGTCGGTGAAGGCATCCCCCGAGGGCCTGCCATAGCTCATGAACTCATGCGTCAGCCTGTCAATGAACTCGTACTTCTGACCGGCTATGACGAGGTCCATCGCCTTTCCGTAGCGCTCCTCCACCTCGTTTATGTGGGTCATGACCTCCTCCAGCCCCTCCCTGCCGAGGTATCTTTCGACGAGCTTCATTACCTCCGCATCCCTCTGGAGGAGTTTTATGGCCAGCCACCGGAGAGGATATTTGGCGGCCAGCTTCGTGCCCTCCAGAACCCTCGAGATGTGCTCGATTTCCCTCTCCACCTCGGGATCGTAGCGAGGAACAATGGGATTTTCCCGGATCAAACCGTTGGCCACCTCCCAGATCCGATCCTTCAACACCTCCAGACCCTTCCCCTCTTTGGCGCTCAGGGGAACAACCGGAACCCCGAGAACCCTCGCCATTCTCTCCACGTCAATCTTTATTCCCTTCCTCTCGGCGAGGTCGATCTTGTTGAGGGCTATAACGACGTTCTTCAGGCCCATCTCAAAAATTTCCATGGTGAGGTAGAGGTTTCTCAGGAGGGAGGTGGCATCGACAACGTTCACAACCACGTCGGGATTGCCGTTGAGAAGGAAGTTCCTCGCGACGAGCTCGTCAATTGAATGTGCCGTAAGAGAGTATGTTCCCGGAAGGTCAACCACGAGAAAGCGCTGGCCCCGGTGCTCAAAAACTCCCTCCTTCTTCTCCACCGTAACCCCTGGCCAGTTCCCCACGTGCTGGCGCATCCCGGTAAGCGCGTTGAATATCGTCGTTTTTCCAACGTTGGGGTTGCCGGCCAGGGCAACCACTTTCATCGCCATGTTCCCACCTCAGATCTTCCTAACCAGGACCTTGGACGCCATTCCCTTGCCGACCGCCAGCCTCGTGCCCCCCGCCTCGATCACCACGGGACCCATGGAGTACCTTTCGATCACGCGGATAACCACCCCCGGCGCCAGCCCCATGGCGTAGAGCCTGCTCCTCAGGGTTGAGCCGCCGGTTATGTCCACAACCACGCCCCTCTCGCCGGGCTGGAGTTCGCTCAGGGGTACGATCATGTTCATCACCATTAGGCTGTCCTAATTCGATTTCCAGATCTCCCGGGAGATTTAAAAAGCTTTGGTGAGTCTAACAAAGCTCAGCGGTTCGAATTCACAATCAAAAAGTTCGTGAAAGTCCTGGGGAACTGCAGACCCCGATCCACCGGAAGGGTTATTTAAGGACGTGATCCAGAAGAAGTATAAAAGCACGGAGGTGTGGAAATGGAAAATGGAACCCCACGGAAGGGGAGAACATCGCTGGGGCTTGACGAGAACGTGGAGGGAATGCTCGCCTACCTCCTGGGGCCGATAACGGGGATTATACTCCTTATACTGGAGAAAGAGAGCGATTTCGTTCGCTTTCATGCGATGCAGTCCACAATAGCCTTCCTCAGCCTGTGGGTCCTTCAGATAATCCTGCGGGCGGTGTTTAGCCCCCTGGGAACCCTCGTCGGTCTCCTGGAACTCGTGGTCTGGATCGTCGGCATGGTGAAGGCCTACCAGGGCGAGCGCTACAAGTTCCCTATCGTTGGAGACCTCGCCGAGCAGTGGCTCGAAAAGGTCTGAGACGCAGGTTTTTAAGTGCCCCCGATTTATTTTTCCCATGCCGGCCATCAAAGATGCCATCGAGGAAATAAAAGCCTTCTCCGAGAAAGTCGAACTCCACGACAAGAGGATACTCCTCATGTTCTCCGGCGGAAAAGACAGCTCACTTGCGCTCTATTTGCTCAGTAAGGCCGGTCTAAACGTCTCCGCGCTCACCTTCTTTCACCGCTGGAGCTGGAGGGAAACCCTGAACTGGGCGATGAGATTCACCAAAAAGCTCGGCGTCGAACACTTCCTTGTGGACATAACGAACGGTCTCCTCAGGGAAGCGGTCGGAAGGAAGGGGCCGATCTGCATCAACTGCAAGAGGGTTATGCTCTGGAACGCAAAGTGGTTCGCCCTCAACAACGGCTTCGATGTCTTGGCGAAAGGCGACAACGCCAACGACAAGATAATAGGTGCCCTCCTCGACCAGTGTGAGAGCGACATAAGGCTCTGCGGGCTTCCGAAGATCGGGGTGCCCCTCTTAAGGCCGCTAATAAAATACACCGCCGAGGAAATCGAGGCCCTCGCGGACGAGGCCGGGATAAGGCCCTACCGCATGTATGAGCACGCGAGGAGGAGACAGTGGCGCGAGGGCTGTCCCCTTCAGTACATAGACCGCGAGGAGGTAGTAACTCCAGAACTCATGGAGCTTGTCTATAAAGTGAACTACGAGGTCAGCAGGATAGCGAGGAGAAGGAAGGTCCGCGTGAGCGTTCGCGTTCCGAGCTTCGAGGTGATGTGCTGGAACTGCGATGACGAAACGCTTCGCGAGGTTGAGAGAGTTGTTGAAAGGTTTAAATGAGGATTCACTATCTCCCAGTGGTGGGAGCATGAAGGCCACATGCACACCGAACCTCTGTGTCTTGACCCACATAGGCGCCAGGATGAACAACGAGGACGATTACGCTTTCCTCAAACTCACGGATGCCCACCACATAGCGGTCGCCGACGGCATGGGAGGACACGCAGCCGGCGAGGTAGCCTCGCGGATTGCCACTCAAACCGCCTCCGCCTTTATCCTGGATAACTACGAAACCGGGATGGACTGGCTGAACCTGAAGTTCCTGCTGAGGCTCTCCCACGAGCTTGCCCACTCGAACGTCATAGAGAACGCCGCCGGCGAAAGAAGAGGAATGGGAACGACGCTGATCTCGGCAATCGTTCGGGGAAACGAGGTCTTCATAGCCAACACCGGCGACAGCAGGGCAGCTCTTATCAGAGAGGGCAAAACAGTCGCAAGGACCGTTGATCACTCCCTCGTTCAGGAGCTCGTTAACAGGGGCGAGATAACCGAGGAGGAGGCATTCGGGCATCCGGCCTCAAGGTACATTACCAGCGTGGTAGGGGGAAGAAAGCCTCTCCGCGTTGACCTCTATCGCTGGATGGCAAGACCGGGGGATGCTCTCGTGATGAGCACCGATGGTCTCCACGACTACGTTCCCTGGAGGGAGATAGAGGAGATATCAAAGACCGGAAACGCGGCCGAGATAGCGTTCAAACTGCTGGAGAGGGCACTGGAAGTGACAAGGGACAACGTGACCATAGCGGTGTGGAAGTGGTAGGATGGAACTCCCGGCCGGAAAGCTGAGGAACGAGGTTCTGAGGGAGGTGGTCTTTCCGAACCTCGGCGTCGAGGATGCTAAGGTTGTCTACGGGCCGAGGGAGGGGTTTGATTCGGCAGTCATCGAATACGACGATGAGCACTACCTCATCGTCGCCACCGATCCCACACTCGGCGTTCCGGCCGAGACCTTCGGCTTCTTCACATACCATTTCGCCGCGAGCGACGTGGCGGTTTTTGGAGCCAGGCCGAGGTGGCTCATCATCAACCTCCTCCTGCCTCCGGGAACGGAGAAGGAGTTTCTGAAGGGCGTCATGAGGGACGTTAACACGGAGTGCAGGCGATACGGGAGCACGATAATCGGCGGCCATACCGGGGTTTATCCGGGCGTTTCAGAACCCACCGCAACAACCACCGCGATGGGTCTTGTGAGAAAGAAGGAACTCAGGCTCCCCCTGGCAAAACCGGGCGATAAGATTATCGTTACAGCCAAAGTGGGTCTCGAGTTCGCGGTCTCGGCCGCCTATTTCCGGGAGGAAGAGCTGAGGAAGTTCCTGTCGTTCAGGGAGATAGAGAGATTAAAGAATCTCTACCGCTTCGAAACCGTTGTTCCAGATGCTTTGACTGCAAGACCCTTCGTCAGGGGCATGCACGACGCGACCGAGGGTGGTTTAACAGCTCTGCACGAGATAGCGGACAACTCCGGCGTTGGATTCAGGGTTTACGCTGAAAAGCTCCGCCTCGATCCCCTCGTGAGGAAGGTCTTAGAGTTCTATGGCCTCGAACCATGGAGTGTCTCCTCAACTGGAACGCTGATAACGATAACCCCTCCGGAAAAATCTAATTCACTAATTATTGAATTGTATAAAAGCGGAATTATGGCGTTCGAGCTTGGCGAGTTCACGGGGGAAAAGAAGAGGATTCTCGTCGAGGGCAGCGAGGAAAGGCCGTTTCCGGAGTTCGAGAGCGATCCGTACGTGGGGCTTTACGAGGTAAAACCCCCTGGATAACCCTGTTTCGAGTTTCGATGATTCCTACCAACAGCGAAAGACGAAACAGACTCTGGCTCGTGTGTAAAAGCTCACTTCACCCTGAACCTCAGCAGGGCGGCCAAACCGCCCAAGGCCTTGAGCTTATCGCCGCCCTCGTGCTCCGAGCTGACGACCACCACTTCACCGCGGGAATACCTTACCGCGTCCATCAGCTCCTCGATCTTCTCCCTGTGCTCGCCTTTGAGTAGTTCATCCAGAACGAGGAGCGTTTCAACCGCGCCGTAGTTTACCGCTTCCTCAACTTCCTTGAGACCGTACGCAGCTAAGCCATTGTTCCTTGCTATATTCTCAAGCACCTTCTCAACGAGCTGTATCTCCTTCGCAACCCTGTTCTCGTGGTATACCCTGTCAACCGTTCCGCGCTTGATGACCTCGTAGATGCCAGTCCTTCCGGTCACGCTGGTGTCCTCTATGACCACCTTCTTGGCAAGCTCCGGGTAGTTCTCCTGCAGGAACCTGTAGAAGTCCTCCTTGACGAAGCCAGGGCCGGCAACGATGGCCTTTTCAACCCTCTCGCGCCTCATTACTTCCTCCATGGTCTTTGCGACATCGTGGAAGAACCTCTTCTCCTCGCTTTCCCTGTCGGTGTTGTACCTTTTCCCGCCGAGGTTGTGACGTATGCTGTTGAGAATCTCCAGCCCGTACTCCCTCACGAGGGCCATATCCGCTTCCCCGTCGTCAATGACGACTATCATCACCCTCGCGCGCTTTGATGCTTCAACCGCTTCCCTCAGTCTCTCGATGTGGTGCTCCTTCCAGCGGGGTTTCTCTATTGTCACGACGGTGCCTTCCTCAATTGCTATCGTGTGGTATTTTCCAAGGGGAACGTCATCCCTGCTCGCGTAAACTATCGGACCGGTAACGCGGACCTGGTTGGCGAACTTGTGGAAGTTTACCTTCTCAGCCCTAACGCCGAGGAAAACCGGAATGACCTCGACCTTCTCGGCCCTCAGAGAATCGCTTCTCTGGGCCTGTCTGCGGAGCGTCTTGGCGTAGACGGTATCGCCGGGGTCAATTATGTGGTAGAGGTGCCAGAGATCGTCGAGGGTCTCGGCCTTGACCTTCACCCTGCCCTCCTTGACGTCCTGATGGATTATCTGCATGATCTCACCTCAAAGGTCTTTGTAAACGTTCTCTCTGCGGCATATCCTAATCACGTAAACAACCTTAGCGGATTCGTCCACGCTGTAAATGATCCTATAATCCCCGACCCAAATTCGGTAGGAAAGGTAGCCCTTTTAATTTTTTGTATTGAGCACTACTTCATGGCTCATCGCGGATCTCCTCTAGACGAACCCCACTTCTCTTAATCTCTTCCAGCTCCCCTAGGAGCTCATGCAGTTCCCCCTCGCCCACTTTAGGTACCCAGTGAAACTATCAATCTGGGAGTCCAGTATCCTGAGTTCTTCCCGGATTTCCCTCAGTTCTTGGAGAATAACCTGTTCGGCGTTCTACATGGCACTCCTCGCTGTTCTTTTATTCAAACCAGCCCATAAAATTTTCGGAGCTGTTTCTTCTCACTCCAAAGTGAAAATAGGGGTCAGATAAGCTCCCTCTCCGTCTTGGTTAGTCTCTTAGCGCCGTTTTCGGTGATGACAACGGTATCCTCTATCCTGACGCCACCGAACCTGGGGATGTATATTCCGGGTTCGATAGTTATCACCATGCCAGGCTTGAGAACTGTCTCGTCCTGCTGGCTCACGCGCGGCCACTCGTGTATCTCAAGGCCAACGCCGTGTCCTGTTGAGTGGATAAAGTAGTCGCCGTAGCCGTACTCCGCTATTACGTCCCTCACCATGGTGTCGAGCTCTTTGGCAGTTATGCCGGGTCTTGCCGCTTCAACGCCCTTCCTCTGGGCCTCCAGGACGATTTCGTAGATTTCCTTCTGTTTCTCGTTTGGACTGCCCACGACTATCGTCCTGGTCATGTCGGAGTTGTAGTGCCGGTAAAGGGCCCCCTCGTCTATGACGACCAGATCCCCCCTCTCTATCCTCTTGTCGCTCGCCACCCCGTGCGGCAATGCTGAACGCCATCCGCTGGCGATTATCGTGTCGAAGGCGGGCTTTTCGGCACCGTTCATCTTCATGACGTACTCCATTTTAGCGGCTATCTCCCTCTCGCGCCTGCCCTCGCTTATCTCCTCCAGAGCGGCCATCATGGCCTGGTCGGCTATTTTGCACGCCGCTTCGATGGTCTTTATCTCCTCCGGTGTCTTGATTATGCGAAGCTCCCTGATGACCTCGTCAACAGTTGTGAAGTCCTCAACCCCGGCCTTCTCCCTCAACGTTTGAATCGTTGAAAAGCTCGTCTTTCCTTCAATTCCAATCTTCCTGAGCCTGAAGGAGGAGAGCCTCTCGTAGAGCTCCTTTCCGGTCTTGAACTTCTCGACAGGAACCTTCGAGGTCTCCTTAGCCTCTTCGTATTCAAGCTCCGGGACTATGAAAACTACTTCATCCGGCGTGACGACGAGATAACCGCCAAGGACTGGAGATGAGCCCGTGAAGTAGAAGAGGTTCTCGCGCGACCTTATGAGAACGCCGTCGAGTTCCTTCTCGGCTATGAACTCCCTGAGTTTCTCTATCCTCATTCCGCTATCACCGGAGGCCTCTAATCACCCAACAATAAAACCCTTTCGGGCGGAAGCGTTATAACTTCGGATGGCCTTACCTTCAAACATGGCGGTTTACCTCTTTGACTTCGATGGAACACTCGTCGACAGCACGGGCGCGGTGGAGAAGGCCCTTCGCCTGGCCATCGAGAAGACCATTCCCGCTGTGATAGAGAGCGATCTCTACGACGAATACTACAAGGCCCTGTTCCTCTTCATCAAGGGCAAGCTGACCTACCAGCACCTGGGCGTCATCCACGAGCTCGTCGCTCAGGGAACGATACACGAGTACTACAAGCTGATGCCCAAATACATCAAGGATTTTCCGTTCTCAAGAGAAGTCGTCAGGACGCTGAGGAAACGTGGTCGCTACGTTATCAGCTTTTCCGGAGAGCACACTTACCCCGGCGGCAAGGTCATCTTCATGAAGAAGACTAACTGGTACGACGAGTTCGACGAGGTTATAACTTTCAAGGGCACCAAGGACATGCTGACGAAGTTCCAGACGCTGAGAGAACTTTATCCTGACGAGCCTTTCGTCTGGGTGGATGACAGCCCGAGCAGGTTCACGTACATCCTCGACGAGAACACTCTTCTCGTACAAAAAGCCTCTCCCTACAAGAGCGATGTACCCCTCCTGCAGGAACGCCAGAACTTTCTTAAGGTTAAATCCCTCCGTGAGGTACTGGAGATAGACGAAGCGTTGATGGAGTTCGAGAACAAAGCTTAAAAGCGGGGGCGGGAAACCCCACCGGCAGGAAGCGATGGAGGTGAGGAGGATGGTGAAGGCGCTCGTTCTTGCCTACGCCGGGACCAAGGAGCACAGGGACAGCCACCACGTGATCCTCAAGCCCCTTGGAATAGATGACAGAAGCGAAGCCTCAAAGCTTATCGGCAGGAAGGTCGTCTGGAGAACGCCAACGGGCAGGAAAATGTTCGGGAAGGTTCTCAAGCCCCACGGTGATAGGGGAGAGGTTAAGGCTTACTTCAACCCGGGCCTCCCAGGACAGGCACTCGGCGACTACGTTGAGATTATCTGAGGGAAACCCTTTAAACGCCCCCACCTTTTCTTTCCCCGGTGAGAGGATGGAGTTAGCCGATGTGAGAGAGGGCTTAGCGAGAATACTCGTCCCAAGGGCCGAGCGCATATACGATGCCCCGGTTTTCTACAACCCGGTGATGGCCCTTAACAGGGATATAAGTGTTCTGGCCGTTAAGCTGCTCGAATCCAAAACGGTCCTCGATGCACTCTCCGCAACGGGAATCCGGGGCATCCGCTATGCCCTCGAAACTTCCGCGGAGGAGGTCTGGCTCAACGACATAAACGAGGAGGCCTTCAGACTCATTCTGAAAAACGTCCAGCTCAATTTAGGCGTTGGGAAAAAACCGCTCGACGAGAAGAGGGTACTCTTCGAGGGCAGGAAGAGGGTTGTCGTGAACCACGACGATGCCAACAGACTGATGGCCGAGAAGTTTCGATACTTCGACTTCCTTGATTTGGACCCTTTCGGCTCACCGGTGGAGTTCCTCGATACAGCTTTGAGGAGCGTCCGGAGGAGGGGTGTTTTAGCCGTTACGGCAACAGATACAGGTGTCCTCTGCGGGGCCTACAGGAACGCCTGTCTCAGAAAGTACCTGGCGAAGCCGATAAGGGGGGAGCTTTGCCACGAGGCCGGGCTGAGAATCCTCATCGGGACGGTTGTGAGATACGCGGCCAAGTACGACCTTGGCATTGAGGTTCTCCTCGCCTATTACCGCGACCACTACTTTAGGGTCTTCCTCCGGCTGAGGAGCGGCGCGAAGAAAGCCGACAGGAGCCTCTCGAAACTCGGCCACCTGTGGCAGGACGAAAACGGAAGGTTCGAGTACTCGGAGGGGTTCCTTCCGGAGAGGCCGAAGGCGTACGGCCCGCTCTGGCTCGGTCCGCTGAAGGATGGGGATTTCGTTGAGGGCCTGCTGAAGGAAGCGGAAGACCATACTCTGGCCCACGGGAAGACGCTCCCGTTCCTCGAACTCCTCAAAGAGGAGCTTGATGTCCCCTTCCACTACGACACCCATGCTTTAGCCAGGAGAAACGGCCTCCAGGCGAGAAAGCTCACCGATATGATTGAAATCCTAAAGGAGAAGGGCTACAAAGCAACGAGGACGCACTTCTCACCGAAGGCCATCAAAACGGACGCGCCCTTCGAGGAAGTTCTTGAAGCACTCAAGAAGCTCCAGTAAAGAGGGAAGGAGGCAGTGGATCAGAGGCCCAGCTCGAACTCCTTCCCGTGCTCGAGGACGAGGGTCAGGATTCCGCCTTCAAGGCTCTCGTCAACTACCCTGGCCCCAGCGGGCTGAACTTCAGAAACCCCCTGCAGGGCCACTTCGCTCCTCCCGCTCAGTTGGTTCCTGAAGCGGAGGGTGTTGCCGGTTCTCCCGAGGTAGGTGGCGGTGGAGTAGAGGATTTTAACCCCTCCAGCCGGAACGCCGAAGGGCAGGAAGAGGGCTCCCCTCCCGTTGAGTTCAATTTCATCCATCAGTCTCGGGATCTCTATTCCGCGGTAGCGTATTTTTCCAGCGACCCTGTGGCCGCGCGGGTTGAGAACCGCCAAATAGTTCCCGCGCGGGAGGAGTATCATGTCCCTGTCCGTGACTTCAAAGGGCCTTTCAACGTTCTGCATCTCGAGGAGCCTGTCCACGAAGCGCCTGTGGAGGTCGTGGTAACTGGTATAGTACTGCAACCTGAAGCCGAGGACGATGGCGCTTCCCTTCCCCTTCCTCACGAGCGTTCCGACGGGCCTTCCGTAGTGGAAGACGAAGGGTTCTCCGCCTTTAACCTCCCTGACGGTGTTCCTGACGAGCATCCTGTCTATTCCACCGCCCTCAACGCTGGTGAACTGGATTAATCTCGGGTTATCTCTAGCTTCCGCCCGCTCGACCTCGACGCCGAGGAAATCTGCCAGAGCCGAGTAGGGCCTTATGTTCTCGTCGAGGTATGGGAGCATCGGCAGAATCACGAGGTTTCCGCCCCTTGAAACGAACTCGACCAGCTTGTCCTGAACCTCTCTGGCAAGGAAATCGAGGCTGTAGACCCAGAGCTGACCATAGCCCAGCATCTCCTCAACGCTCGCCTCCTCGAGGTCGAGGACGTCGAAGGGGACGTTGCTCATCGCCAAAAGCGTGAAGAGGCCCCTCTCACCGAGGAGGTACTCGTTGAGATTGACGCTTTCGGTAAGGCCCTTTCTGAGGCCGAAGATGGTTAGGGCCTCGTAAGGCTCGTAGGCGCCGAAGGCGACCGTAGTCTCAAGTTCGGTGTCGAGGAACCTTGGGTTGCCCTTCAGGAACTCGCCGAGCCACTCGATAGGCTCGACGTGCTGCCTCTCGCTTCCGTCAAGGCCTATCGGCGAGTAAACGTCCCAGGTAACGCCGTTGTGCGACTCGTAGCCCTTCGGGTTTTCTCCACCCACGTAGAGGTAGTAGTTGACGTTGGGGATTCCAAGGGCCGGGAGGAGGGAGTAGAGCAGCTCAGCCTCGTCAGGTTCTATGGTGTGGGCTAAGGAGGACTGCGTCTCGATGCTGAGCGGTGGGGTTCCAAGCCTCTTCCGGTAAAAGTTGTAGATTCCGATCTTGTAGTAGACGTGGCCGAGCCTGTCCTCCTTGAAGTCGAAGGAGCGGTAGAAGGAGTACCAGAACTCGGTCCAGAGGTGGATGTCGAGGTTTTTCTCCTTAACATATCTGTAGAAGTGCCTCCAGGCGAGCTGGAGGAGGTAGGGGTCGAGTATGCTTATCGGGACGTCGACGTAGCGCTTCATGTGATTGTAGAGGTGCTCGACGTAGCGGTTGGTCATCCATATCTTGAAGTGGTGCCAGTCCAGTATCTTCGTAAGCGGCTCGGTCTCGTCCTTGGGAGGTTTAATCTCTGAGTAGTCGGCGAAATCGGAGCCGTACCTCTCGCCAAGCTCATCAAGGGAATAACCTTTCCTCAGAAACTCCTCCCAGAGGCCGCCGGGCCTCGTTACGACCTCGTTGTAGTCAGTCAGGAAGGGCTGGAAGATGGTCTCCCAGTAGGAAGGTTCGTCGTCGATGGAGACGCTGATTATCGGCCCGCCGTTGGTGTAGAGGTAGTCTTTGATGATCGGAAGGACGGCGTCGTACCACATGGAAACGGCCTCAAGGTAGGTCGGGTGGAGGTAGGTGATGGGGGGATAATAGATGTCCCTTGGAAGGGGTCCGTTTGGTCCCCTGGCGAGTATCTCGGGGTGCTCGTTTATCAGCCAGTCTGGAATACCACCGTTCCTCCACTCGCCGCAGATGTAGGGGCCGGGACGAATTATGACGTTCATCCCGAGTTCCTGGGCGAGTTCGAGGAATCCCACTAAGTCCCTCTCCGGAGTAGTGTCTCCAGTGAAGTCGAAGGCCCCCGGCTCCGGCTCGTGCCAGTTCCATGCTACGTAAGTGTCGACCGTGTTGAGGCCGTGTTCCCCCATCCTCTCCAGCCTTTCCCTCCAGTGCCTCCTCGGAACGCGGAAGAACTGGAGCGTTCCGCCGTAGATCACCGTCCTCCTGCCGTCGATGACGTATGCTCTCCCGTCGTGATCCACCCTCATCACCACTTCACCACCTTGCTCAGAAAGCGCGGGTTGTCAGGGTTCAGGCCCCTCTTCACGGCCTTGTAGTACGCCAAAAGCTGAATCACCGGCGTATAGAGAAAGAGGTTTCCTGGCGGGCTTAACCGGGGGACTTCGATGAAGTAGTCCGCCCCGGTGTCTTCCCTCCCAACGGTCAGAACCTTTGCCCCCTGTCCCTGGAACTCCTTCGTGAGCTTCTCGTGCCAGTCGAAGGGCTTCTCCACGAGGAGAACGACGAGAGTTCCCTCGTCGGCGATGGACTTGAAGCCGTGCCTCACCTCGAAGGTCTGGTAAGCCTCGCTCCAGAAGATGGCCATCTCCTTCATCTTGAGCATCGCTTCCAAGGCGACCGGGTAGAGTATTCCCGAGCCGAGGAAGATGACGTTGCGGAAGTCGAAGCCGTCGACGATTTCCCTGATGTAGTCCTCGCTCTTCAGGACTTCGCCGGTCAGCTCCGAGACGAATACCGCATCATAGGTCTCCTCCCCGAAGGAGCTGAGGAGGAGCTGGAGGTAGGCGAAGTAGAAAGCCGAAAATGAGTGGGTCATGACGACGCTTTCCTCGTGGGCTGGAACGATAAGCGAATAGTCAGCTTTCCTCGATAGGGTGCTCTCGTAGGCCGTGATGGCGAACCTCTTGGTGTTGAGGCTCTCGAGTGCGTTTATCGCCTCGGTGGTTTCCCCGGAGCGCGAGATTGCCACGAGAAGCTCCGGTTCCCCAATCGGGTAGTTCTCTTTAGCGTAGAGAAGTTCGGAGCAGGGGACGCTAAGTCCCCTGCCCCCAAGGCGGGTGGTTGCCATGGCCAGCGGCTTCGCTAAGAAGTGCGAACTGCCGCAACCGGTATAAACCACTTCTCTCGGTAACCGGAAGTCGTGACGGGTTACAAACTCCTCAAAGGTCTCCTGGGCTTTCATTATCCCCTCAGGGGTCTTTCTGATCTCCCTCAGCGTCGCGTGCATTCACTCACCCCCCGTAGAGATGACAGGCAACCCAGTGGTTCTTCTCAACCTCAACCAACCTGGGCCTCACTTTGAAGCAAACGTCTTTGGCCTTCGGACAGCGCGGGGCGTAGCGGCAGCCTTCAATGGCATAAACAGTCCCCTCCTCCTTCTCCGGCTCGATTCCCCTGAACTCCCACTTCACGTTGATGTCCGGAACGCTCTCGAGGAGCATCTGGGTGTATGGATGGAGCGGATTATGGAAGACCCTCTCGGTGTCGCCCATCTCAACTATCGTCCCGCGGTACATGATTATCGTCGAGTCGCTGATGTAGTAGCCCAAAGCTAAGTCATGGGTGACGAAGAGAACCGAGGTGCCGTATTTATCCCTGAAGTCGCCGAGAAGGTTGAGCACGTCAATCCTCGTACTCGCGTCGAGCATCGAAACGGCCTCATCCGCTATGAGGAGTTTTGGTTTTACCAGCAAAGCCCTCGCTATCAGGATCCTCTGAAGCTGGCCGCCGCTGAGCTGATGGGGGTACTTCCCGCGGACTTCTGCAGGATTGAGGCCGACGTTCCTCAGGGCCTCGTTAATCATCTCCTCGCGCTCTTCCGCCCCAACCTCCGGAAGGAACGAGCTGAAAACGAGGTAGAAAGCCCTGTCAACGATGTGGAGCGGGTTGAAGCTCGCAAATGGGTCCTGGAAGACTGCCTGCACCTTCCGGTAATAATCACTCTTGAGTCTCTTCTTGCTGAACCCTGTTATGTCCTCGCCCTCGAAGAGTATTCTCCCGGATGTAGGCGTGAGCAATCGGAGGATGAGCTTTCCGACGGTTGTTTTACCGCTTCCGCTCTCGCCCACAAGGGAAACTATCTCCCCCGGCTTTACCTCGAAACTCACATCATCAACGGCCTTTATTTCATAGCCTCCTATGAGTCCAGACGTGAAGACCTTGGTGAGATGCTCGACCTTGAGGAGTTCGCTCATTGGTTCTCACCCCCAAGGAGGTGGCAGGCGGCATAGTGGTCATCTCCAACCTCGACGAGCGGTGGTTCTTCTTCCCTACAGCGGTCCATGACATAGGGACAGCGCGTGTAGAAGCGGCAGCCCTTCGGCGGGTTAAGGAGGCTGATGGGGTAGCCGGGAATCCCATTGAGCTTGGTCTCCTTATAGCGGACGCCTATCTTGGGAAGCGATTCGAGGAGAAGCTTCGTGTAGGGATGCGCCGGGCTGGAGATCATCTCCTCCGTCGGGGCTATCTCCGCCACCTTGCCGGCGTAGAGTATCATCGTCCTGTCCGCTATCTTGTCGAGTAAGGCTAAATCGTGGGTAACGAAGATGATGGACTTGACGATGCCCTCCTCCATGAAGTGGTGGAGGAGTTCTATCACAACCCTCTGCGTCGTAACGTCCAGGGCTGATGTCACCTCGTCCGCTATGAGCAGGTCGGGGTTGAGGAGCGTGGAAACCACCATTGTCGCTCTCTGCCTCATCCCACCGCTCAGCTCGACGGGATACATATCAGCGACCTTAGGCGAGAGCTTTACCATCGCCAGTCTCTCGCGGAGGAGTCCCTCAACCTCGCTCCTGTCCTCGTACCCGTGTTCTCTCGCCAGGTCCCAGACGATGTCCTTTATCTTCTTGGTTGGATTCAGCGCGTTCATCGCGTACTGGGGGATTATCGAGAGCTCGGTGTAGCGGATTTTCCTCGCCTCCTCCTCGCTGAGTTTCATAAGATCCTTTCCTTTGAAGATGGCCTCCCCGCCGGCGTGGAACATGGGCGGCTTTCTGAGGATGAGGGAGTGAACGAGCGTTGACTTTCCGCACCCGCTCTCGCCGGCGATTCCGAAGACTTCTCCTTCCCTGACGTCAAAGCTTACCCCATCTACGGCCTTGACAGGCCCCCTGGGCGTTCTGTAGTAGATTTTGAGGTCCCTGATTTCGAGGAGGCTCATTCTCCACCCCTCCTCAGTCTGGGGTTGAATACCTCCTCCATGCCGAGGTTGATGAAGAACAACGCCGTGATGATGAGGGTGATTATCAGCCCGGGCGGTATGAACCACCACCACCATCCGAACTGGAGGGCGTTGTGGGCTATCGCCTTCTGGAGTATCGTTCCCAGAGAAACTGCCGTCGTTGGGCCGAGGCCGATGAAGTCGAGGGTCGCGCTCGCCAGTATCGCCCCGCTGAACTGGAGGATTCCCACCATGAAGATGTAGGAGATCATATTGGGCATTATCTCGCCGAAGATTATCCTGAGGTCGCTTAAACCGGCGAGTCTCGCGAGGTTGACGAACTCCCTGTTCTTCAGAGAGAGGGTTTGAGAGCGAACTGCTCTAGCCACCCACGGCCATCCGGTGAGGCCTATGATGAGGGCCTGTATCTCGGGGCTTCTGGCTTCGAGGTAGGCCGCGACGAGGATGAGGAGCACTATCGAGGGAATGACGAGCATTATGTTGACGAACATCATGAGGAGCTCGTCAGTCAGTCCGCCCCTGTATCCGGCAACGAAACCTATAGTTATACCAAGGAGTGTTCCGATTATCGCCGCCAGCGTCGCTATCCAGAGGCTCGTTCTGAGTCCGTAAACGAGCTGGGCGTAAACGTCCCTGCCGAGCTTGTCGGTTCCGAGTATGTGGAGCACCTCCACGTGCCTGCCGCTGTAGGTGATGAGCGTCTCGCGCGTCATCGGCGGGAGGGTTCTTGTGGAGTAGGTTGCCACCTCCATGTTGCTTCCGGGCAGTTTCTCGTAGTAGAGGCCGTCGCCCGCGAAGGGTGTGAAGAGCGGCCCGATTATCGCAAAGATTATGAAGAACAACAGTAACCCGAAGCCGAAGCGGAATTTGTTGTTCTTCAGCGCGAGCCTGAACTTGTAAAGCCTGCTCTCCCTGGCCATCTTCAACCCTCCGTGTAGCTGGCCCTGACGCGCGGGTCAATGAAGGCGTAGACGATGTCAATGATGAAGTTGGCCGCTAAGACCGAGATGACAACCATGAGGAAGGCCCCCTGGAGGAGGAAGTAGTCCTGGCTGAGGGCGGCGTTCATGAGGAGGATTCCTATCCCCGGGTAGTTGAAGACTATCTCCGTCGCTATCGCCCCGGCCACCATGAGGCCGAGCTGAAGAGCCAGTCCCGTCACCTGGGGCAGGATGGCGTTCCTGTAGGCGTGCTTGGTCATGAGCTTCTCACTGGCACCGAGGGCCTCTAAATACCTGACGTAATCGGCTTCCAGCTCGTAGATGATCATATTGCGCATTCCTATGGCCCAGCTGCCTATCATAACCACGAAGAGGCTGAGGAAGGGGAGTATCCAGTGGGAAAGGAAGCTCTTTATGAATTCCCAGTTAAGGCCGGGAACGAGGGAAGGGTCATAGGCCCCCTGATAGGGCAGCCAGCCGAGTTTGACGCCGATAAAGTAGACGAGCAGCATCGCGAACCAGAAGTAGGGCATGCTCGCGAGGAAATAAAAGAGGGGCATCATCCACCTGTCGTAGCGCCTGTTCTTTCCCGCTATGGCACCAAGCCAGTTTCCAACGATCCAGCTGAGGGCTATCGCCGGAAGGAGTATGACAATGTCATAGGGAAGGGAGTGCCTGATTAAATCCCAGACAGGGGCCTTATAGAGAAGGCTGTAGCCGAGGTCCCCGTGGAAGAGCCTGACCCAGAAGTTAACGAACTGCCTCCAGAGGGGCTCGTTGAGGCCGTAAAGGTCCTCGTAAAACCTGATTAAAATCTCCTTTTCCCCGGGGCCGAGGTTGAGGTTCGACTCTATCATGGCCTCTATCGGGTTTCCGGGCATGAGTCTGGGGAGCAGCCAGTTTATCGTCACGGCGAAGAGGAAGGTTATAGCGTAAACGGCAGTCTTCTGCGCGAGATACCTTCTGAATCCCATGGTCTTCCCTCCGTGAGTTCAGCCGGTGGTGAAAGGGAAAGGGCAAAAGGGGAAGATCAGTTCCTCCTCTTCCGGTAGAGGGCGAGAGGTATGAGAGCGAGACCGACGAGTATTGCCGGGCCGCAGGTGCTCCCGCCACTGTCTGTGGTAGTCGGGCTCGGGGTTCCGGCGGGCTTGACACCGAGGAGTGCTAAGGCGGTTCCCCAGGTTCCGAAGCCGGGCCAGAATATCGGGACTCCGTAGGGATTCTTCTCGTTGGGCCAGTTTGTCCAGTACTGGGTGTTGGCCTCGTAGAAGACGGTACCAGTGTAGACCGGAACCGCCGGAACATCCTCGAGCCATATCCTGGTGAGCTCCTTGAGGTACTTGACCTGCTCGTCCTCGTTCGGGGTTGCCGAAAGCTTCTGGAGGAGCTCGTTGGCCCTCTCGTTGTGGTAGTTGCCAAAGTTCGCGCTACCCTTATCGGTCTCGTTGTTGTAGTACATGAGGCTGTAGTAGACACTGTAGGGATCGGCCTTGAAGGTTCCCGCCCAGTGGAGTGCCAGATCGAAGTCGCCGCTGTTGAGCTTTTTCATGAAGAAGTTGGTCCAGTCGCCCTTGTCGATGACGACTTTTATTCCGAGCGGCTTGAGCTGGTTGGCGATTATCTCCCCGGTCTGTATCCAGTCGGAACAGCCGGCGCAGGTGACGAAGTGAAGTTCGATGGGCCTGCCGTTGTACTCCCTTACGCCATCCCCGTCGGTGTCCTTTATGCCGAGCTGGTCGAGGATCCCCATGGCCTTCTCAAGGTTGCCGTACTGCCAGCCGTACTCCTCTATGAGCTTTGGAGCGTCCATCTTCTTTTTCCAGTTCTCCATTATGGGGCCCAGGGGGGTCTGGTCGGGAACGTCGCTTATCGGACCCTGCTCCACTATCTGCTCAGGGTTGATTGCCATCGCTATGGCCCTCCTGAAGGCCGGCATGTTCATAGGCGGCTTTTCCGTGTTGAAGTAAAGGACCACCGGGACGACCGGCGGGAAGTAGGGCGGTCTGTCAAGCCAGCTGACGATGTTGGGATTCTGGCTCTTGAGCTGTGCTATGTCGAGATAGTAGGTTGCAACATCCAGGTCACCCTTAAGGAAGGCGTTTGCCGCCTGGTCGTTGGAGCTTATATAGAGCTGGATTATGTACTTGGCAGCTGGCTTGTTGAAGTACCTCGCTCCCCACCAGTCCTCGTTCCTCTCGAGGATGCTCTTCTGCTGCTGGATAACCTCCTTGAGCTTGTATGCGCCGGAACCGACGAGGTACTTCTGCTCGTCACCGAGGAAGGTCATGGTCTTGACCTTTTCCGGGTCCAGGTTCTCAAAAACGTGCTTCGGTATGATGAGGGTCGTGTAGAGGTTGCTTCTCCAGACCCAAACGTTGGGCTGTCCGGAGAAGCGGAACTGAACGGTTCTGTCGTCCACGACCTTTATCTCCTTCAGCCCCTCGATCTTCTTCAAGCCGAGCTTCTCGTAGTACTCGAAGGAGAACTTCACATCCTCCGCGGTTAGTGGTTCACCGTCCTGCCATTTAATGCCGTCACGAAGCTTTACCTCGAAGGTGGTGCTGTCAACCCACTCGCCCTTTTCGGCGAGCCAGGGTTTGAGTTCGGTGGTCATGAAGTTGAGCATGAAGAGGGGTTCGAACACCAGGCCGTCTATTCCTATTATGTTGCCTCCCTGGAAGGGATTGGCGCTGGTCGGGGGCGCGCTGTTGGCAGTGTAGATGGTTTCGCTCCGGGGAAAATCCTCGGCGCCGGCAAAAGCAAATCCGCCCAGGCTTCCCACAAGAAGAACCGCTATGGCCAGGGCCAGATACCTTTTCATAGTTTCTCACCTCGTTATAAACAACGTCAGTTTTATAACTTCCTCCGAATCTATATAAGCTTTTTGGTGCACAGGACAGGGTTGTGGTGGACTTAAATGATCATAAACCCGGAAGTGCACGATGAAATCCTGCTCATTGGTGTATTGAACAGTGCAGTGGAAAATTATAAAAACGATTGAATCTATAACCCGGCAGGTGGAACCCATGGTGAACTTTCATTGGGGAGTGGTTCAATCGGCCTTTCAGTTTGAGATGGGTGACTCGTTGAAACGTAACATTGACGCGAGAACCGACTGGTGGGCCTGGGTCCGGGATCCATTCAACATAAAGAACGATTTAGTTAGCGGAGACCTGCCGGAGGAGGGCATAAACAACTATGAGCTCTATGAGATAGATCACCGCCTCGCGAAAGGACTCGGTTTAAACGCCTACCAGCTGACGATAGAGTGGAGCAGGCTCTTCCCCTGTCCGACGAAGGGCGTTGAAGTCGATTTCGAGAGGGACTCCTACGGCCTGATAAATCGGGTGAAGATAACCGAGGAAACCCTCCGTAAGCTCGACGAACTCGCAAACCACCGTGAGGTGGAGCACTATCTTGCAGTACTGAAGAACCTGAAGAAGATGGGCTTCTCCACCTTCGTCACGCTCAACCATCAAACACTCCCCATATGGGTCCACGACCCGCTCTGGACGCGCGAGAGCTTTGAAAAATCTCGGGCGAGGGGCTGGGTCGACGAGGAGAACATACTCGAGTTCGTCAAGTTTTCAGCTTATGCTGCGTGGAAGTTC
>NZ_JALUYR010000080.1 GCF_027012695.1 Thermococcus sp. | reverse complement strand
CTCAGGAGCCAGACCGCCAGTAAAATGAAAAACAGGCCAACTGCGATTGTCTTTAGATCGATGTTTCGTGTGTTCCCTCCAATTTCGAGAGCACTCAGGTTTCCGTTGTAGATGTAGAGCGTCCCGTTTGACGCGACTATGCATTCCCGCCCGTTGCAGTCTATTGCCTCGCAGGAATCCCTTATCTCCTTTGTGCCGTTCCGGGAGTGCTCGATAAAACCGCTGGAACACAGAAGGATTTTGCCGTTAAGGACATCAAAATCCTCCGCGCAGTTCTCAAGTTGTAGAACCCTTCTAAAAGTCCCGCCGGAGTAAACGTAAACCCCTGTGCAGTTCATAAGATAAAGCCTGCCTTCCTGCGCCTTGACCCTTACGCCGTTAATCGAACCACATGGAATTGTTTTCTCAACGCTTCCGTTCTGAGAAACCTGGAGAAGGGAGCAGTCGCCAATCATCGCCGATTCCGAGATCGGGATGTAATAACTCCCGTTCAGGTATGCAAAACCCCTGCACTCGTAGCTGTGCATCTTAAAGAGAGAGGAACCATCAAGGGTTTGAACTACCACGCTGTCCGGGACGAAGGTTTCAATCAGCCACTCGCTCCCGTTCCAGGCTAAGCCACAGGGTTCTCCGATAATATTCATCTTCCCGGTGCTGACCAGCTTTCCTCCGCTTACGATCAGGAGAGAGTACGTACCATTTCCTTCCTCAAGAACGCCCCAGGAGCTTTCGTTGTGGGCTATGAGGATTATCCAATCCCCTGGGGCAGAAACGAGGGGGGTCATGAGGAGGACGAGAAGGGAAAGTACCGCACGTTTTCCGTTCATGGTGATTCCTAAGAGTGCCCGCTTAAAAATAAATCCCCAGTGCATCAAAGAAAGTGGAATTAAAAGAGAGTTGCGATTTCAAAGCGTATAGTCCAGAACCTTCTTTGCCTCCTCGATGTGCTCGGGGTAGACGTTCTTGATCTCGGGGTGAAGGGCCTTGATGACCCTTCCGATAAGGACGAAGAGCGTTCCCGCTATAACCGGAAGCTCGTTTACAACGTCCTCCTCGAGCGGGATGTCCCCGGGTATCTTCCTGAGAACGTACTTCCTGATGGGCTCCATCTGGACTTTCTCGTCCTCGATAACGGCCCTGAACAGCTCCATTGAGGATCTGAATCCCTTAGTTATGGGGATGTGGCGGAACTTTATGGTCTTGGAGCGCTCCTCCTTGGCGTTCCTGTAGGCCACCTCAAAGAGATCCGCCAGCTTCTTCTCCGCTATCTCCATCATCTCCTCGGCGCGCGGCTTTATGACCGCGAGCTCGCAGGTTCTCTTAAGGATCTTCTGAAGCTGCGGATAGGGGATTATCATCTCTGCCATCTCGTTCACCTCCTTTTTCCAGGGATCGTTGAGGCGGGTCGGCTTTAAAGATTTCGGTGGACGGGAGGTTTTTAAACGCATCCTCAGAGGGTAGAACCATGAAGGGCCTTATACTCGCCTTTCCGGAGAAGCGCCGGGAAAACTACACCCTGCCGGTGAACGATGAGCCTGTGGTAAAGATCACCGAGAAACGGCTGCTGATGAGCAAGCGAATAGACGACGTTCTCACGGTTGTAAGGAAGGACAGGCTGAAAACCTACTCCCTCCACGTCCTGAATCCCCTCCCGGTGAGCGCGAAGAATAAAACCGAGGCCCTTTTGAGGGCGATACCGGGAGAACCCTTCTTCCTGGTCGAGGGCAATATGCCGCTCGTGATGCCATTTCTCGTAAACTACCTCGTCGGCCTCTTCTACGAGAGCGAGCCGGAGGCGCTGATACCCGTCTGGAAGGACGGGAGTGCGGAGGTCACCCACGCCATCTACGAGCCAGACGCGCTGAAGGATGCAATAGAAGCGGCTTTAGCAGAGGGCCACAGAAACCTGGGCAGGATAACGGAGTTCCTCGACTACAAACCGATCTCAATCGAGGAACTGGCAAAGAGGAACCCCAAGGTAACTCTGAGCTTCTTCAAGGTCAGGACGCCCCTGGATGTGCGCTTTGTCGAGGAAACACTAAAAACCTCCCCGTGAGTTTCCCATGCAAACCTTTTAAAGCGCTTCTCCAACTTCTCACGATGATCCGCGTTAGGGACCTTCACTTCGCCTACGACGGCCGGGAGGTGCTGAGGGAAATAGACCTCGACATGGAAAGTGAGGTGGTGGCCCTAGTGGGCCAGAACGGGAGTGGAAAGACCACCCTCGCGAAGCACCTCAACGGCCTTTTAAAACCGACGAAGGGGAGCGTTGAGGTTGACGGACTCGACACGAGGGAGCACACCGTCGCGGAGCTGAGCAGAAAGGTTGGCTACGTCTTCCAGAACCCGGAACATATGTTCTTCGAGGAGACCGTCTTCAGGGAGGTTGCCTTTGGACCCAGGAACCTCGGGCTTGACGAGGATGAGGTGGAGAAGCGCGTTAAATGGGCCCTTAGGTCTGTAAACCTGGAGGGCTACGAGGACAGAACACCCTACTCCCTGAGCGGAGGGGAGAAACAGAGGCTGGCAATAGCCTGCATCCTGGCCATGAAACCCCGTTATCTAGTCCTGGACGAACCAACAACGGGTCTAGACGCTAAGAACGGCGAGAGCGTTATCAGGACAATAGAGAGGCTCCATTCCGAAGGTCATGGAATACTCCTCATAACCCACGACATGGAGCTCGTTCTGAGACTCGCGGAAAGGGTCGTTCTGCTCCACGACGGGAGAAAGGTCTTCGACGGCCCCGTGGAGGAGTTCTTCTCCCTCGACCTCCACGATTACGGGTTGGATAAACCCGAGGTTCTCCTGCTGGGGGAAGTTACGGGTGTGGGCTTCGTGAGGAGTGTTTCGGAGCTGGTGAAAGCGCTCGCGGGTGATGGGGAGTGATGTACCCCTTCTACCCGCAGAGGGATTCCCTCCTGAGCTCCCTCGACCCGAGGGTCAAGATAATCGGAACCGCCCTCGGAATAGCATCCATAATGCTCTACAACGATCCGAAGGTGCTGCTACCGCTGTTTCTGCTCTTCGTTCTCGTCGGAAAGTACCTCGGGGGCATCTCCCTCCGGGAGCAGCTGGCACTGATGAAGCCACTCCTTCCAGTTGTCATCATAACGATCGTCGTGTGGCCGGTCATATATAAACCACGGGTGATGGGCCTTCTATTTGGAATAACCTTCGCCGTTAGACTGCTGACCTTCGCCCTCCTCACCTTCCTCCTGCTCATGACGACGAGCCAGAGGGAGCTCATCCTGGGGTTCGTGAAACTCGGCATACCCTACGAATTTGGACTGACGATATCCATAGCCCTCCGCTACATCCCGACCCTGTACATGCTCTCAAGAAACATAATGGACGCCCAGAAAAGCCGCGGGTGGGAGATTGAGAAGGGCAGCTTCATCACGCGGGCGAGGAAGATGACCGCCGTTCTCATACCGCTCCTCGTGGCATCGCTCAAAACGGCCCACGAGCTCAGCATAGCCCTCGAGAGTCGGGGTTTCGGGGCATCGAAAAAGAGAACATTCCTTTACGATATTCGGATGAGACGGAGAGACTACATTGCCATGGGGATTATAGTCATTCTCTTCGCCCTGAGCCTCTACGCGCGCTACGGTCTCGGGATAGGTCACGTGGAGCTTCGATACTGATTACCCGAGAAAGGGTCTGACGAGCGAATCCGCGGGAATCGAGTGGTCTCCAACGGCTGCCACGTACTCAGCGGGAGCGCGGAGAATCGTCAGGTTGAGTCTGTGGTGACCCCTGTAGGAGCTGGCCCTGAGAACGGCGAGGGTCTCAAAGAGTTCCGGGAGGTCGTAAAGGCGAGCGAACTCCCCGGAAAGGTCAAGCTCGTTAAGGTCGAAGGTGAAGTGGCTGAGAACGAGGATGAGGCCCTTCTTATCCACTATCCTCCTGATCTCAACGAGTCCCTCCCCGGAGCGACCGGGCAGTGCAGGAAAACGTGAAACGATGACCAGTGAGCCCTTCTCAACCCCTTCCAGTGCGCTGATCAGCTCGTCAACGGAGTAAACGTTACCCGCGTAGAGATTCGAGAGGTCGTCCACCATCTTCCTGAGGTGTCCAATGGAGAGAAGACCCCCGGGCCCTAGATGATAGACGGGACCCCTTTCCAGCGCGGAGGCGATGAGGTGGTGGGTGAAGACCGTTTCTGCGAGCCCATCCGTAAAAATGAATCCCGACAGGCTCCCCTCCTGAAGGGCCAGGGGAAAGGAATCGAAGGGCTTCACCTCACCGACCTCGAGGTCCGCGGGTTTGAGGAACATGACCATGCTGGATCGTTGGTTCTGAGAATATTTATAGTTTTCTGGGAGAATGGAAAAGATATCAGAGGGCCGAAAGGGTTCCGAGGGCGAAGAGGCCGATGGCCGCGAGAATGCCCACCACGAGGATCGCTATGATCGTCGCGAGTAGCCATGCGAGGAAGGCCTTCAACCAGCCCGTCTCAAAGACAGTCTTTATGACCCACAGGTTGGCTATGAGCCCGAGGATGGGGGCAAGGGGCGGGAGGAAGAGTGAGGTCAGTGCAGCCACTATAAAGGCCAGTATGCCGCCGCCGAGAATGGCTATCATGGATCTACCGATTGAGGCCTTTTCGATCCCTATCACCTTTCCCGCGAGCCACAGGAATACCGCGGCTATGAAGAGTCCCAGGAAAACCGCCACCACACCCATCGCACCCAGCTGGAGCAGGGGATTGTGCATGTACCCGTACATAGTACCACCATCAATCCCTCGCCCCCATACTATATAAACGTTCCAATTCGCCGATCCAAAGGGTTTTAAGGCACCCCTCCGATGGCAATGGGGGGTGGAAGATGCTGGAATCACTGGCCCACAGGCTGGCGGAGTTCTTCTATATCTACTTCTGGGAACCGATGTTCACGAGGAGCGGATACAACCCGATAAACACGCTCGTATACGCCCTCATGCTGGGCTTTGGCGCGATATACACCTATAGGTACGTACTCAAACCCCTGAGAATACGGATAGACGAGAATATGTTCATAGCGGTGACACTCATGGTCATCTTCGGGGCCACCGTCAGGGCCCTCGTGGACGGCGGAATACTCCCCAAGCATCCGCTCCTCCTGACACCGGGAATATTCTTCACGACCTTCCTGATCATGCTCCCCGTCATTGTGATTGATGCAAAACTCAAGCTATATCCGAGGCTGACCTTCGCCTGGGGCCTCATTCTCGCCATCTGGGCCAACTACCTCCTCGTCACCCACGCCAGGAGCTGGGAGCCCTACAAGCTGACGCTCCTTCACACGGTAGTGTCCTGGATACCGGTTCTCCTCTACTATCGGTGGAGACCCTTCGACCGGCTCTACCTCTACGCGGTTTTAGCTCACTACTTCGACGTGGCCTCGACCGTTGTCGCGATCCACTACTACGGCTACCGTGAGGTTCACTGGCTTGAGAACATCCTCGTCCAGCACTTTGGGGCCTACATCTACTACCCCTGGATAACACTCATCCTCATCGTCGTCTACTACGGTCTCCAGAAGCTCGTGACTGACGAGGAGGAGAGACACCTATGGTACCTGATGGTCTACGTCCTCGGCCTCGGGCCTGCCATCAGGGACCCCGCGCAGCTGGTGCTCCAGATAGGGGGCTGAGCTTCAACCGGTTCTCTTTCCCCCATCCGGCTTTTTCCGGACAGAAAGTTTCTTCCCCGGTTTTCGGTAATCCTCCCTCTTCCTCCTGGTGCGGTCCCCCAGTGTTCTTCCCTCCTCTATTTCCCTCCTCAGCGTTTTCGCTTCTTCCTCGGCCTTCCTCACGCGGAAGACCCTCGCGATTCTCTCTATGGCCTCAAGCTTTCTCACCACTCCGTCGAGCCACGTGAAAACGTCACCAGGATAGACTATCAGCTCGTAAACCTTCCTGAAATGCTCCGCTATCTGGGTCGGGTGCTTTCCGCTCCTGCGGAGTTCTATGATAAGGTTCCCAACGCGCTCCATCGCGTATTCGGTGCAGTCCTCTTCACCGCACATGAAGAACTCCTGGTAGATTGTGAAGAGCCTCTCGGCCGCGTTCGGACTCAGCTCCGGAATAACCTTGTCGAGCTCCTCTAAAATCGAGGCGAAGCTTGGGGAAAAGACGTTCGCACTTAAGCGGCCCCTAACTGCTCCCTCAAGTTCTCTCTGGAGCGTTCCGCTCAAATAGAGGTTCTCGAAGGGGAGCAGTTTGAGGGCAATCCAGCGGACTGGCTTCTCCCTCAGGTTCTTCCTTATAAACTCGGCCTCCTTCGGCAGGAGAAAGCTCATACTCACGGCTCTTCCATAGGGGGTGACCTCGACTAAAGGGCCCCTAAGCTTTACGAGCTCGAACTCCTCCAGCTTCTCAAGGACCTTCTCAGCGCTCTGGTTCGCCCCGAGGCATCTCGCCTGAACTTCCTCGATGACGTCAAGTCCCTTAAAGACGCAGGAGTGAGCTAAGACGTTGTCCTGCTCAAGCTCGTCGCTCCACTCAACGGTGACGGGTTCTATCGGAGCCGTCAAAAGCTTGAAGGCCACCTCTTCCTCCGTTCCCTCCATTTGAGCAGAGTACTTCCTGCCGGGTTCGACGATTAGGTAAACTTTGCCCTTCTCGTGGTAGAGCGGTCTGCCGGCCCTTCCAAGCATCTGGTGGAATTCCCTGACGGTGAGCCATTTGTTGCCCATCGCGAGGCTCTCGAAGATGACCTGCGAAGCCGGAAAATCAACACCGGCCCCGAGTGCCGCGGTAGTGACCACCACGTCGAGCCTCTGAGCCAGAAACTCCATCTCGGTAAGCTTCCTCTGCTTGTATGGTAAACCGGAATGATAGGGCTTTGCTCGAAGACCCTTGCTCGTTAAATATGCGGAAAGCTCGTGGGTTCTCTTGCGCGAGAATGTGAAGACTATCGTCTGGCCCTTGTAGCCCTGCTTCGACTTCCTCATCGCCTCGGCCCTACAGAGGTTCGCAATGTGCCTCCACTTTTCCGATTCATTGCGGGCGATGATTATGTGCCTCTCCAAATCCACGGGCCTCTCGTCATAGAGGAGGAGCTTTAGGCCGAGTTCTTTCGCAAGCTCCTCCGGGTTTCCGACGGTTGCACTTAAACCTATGAACTGGGCCCTTGGATAAAGCCTCCTCAGCCTCGCGATTAAGCCATCCAGGCGGGGCCCGCGCTCCTCATCATCCAGCGTGTGAATCTCATCTACCACAATCGTCCCGACGTTGCCAATCTTCCTTCCAGCTCTGAGGAGATAGTCTATCCCCTCGTAGGTTCCCACTATTATGTCAGCATCTATTCCTGTATCAACGACCACGAGCTCGTCCCTCGTCTTTATACGGCTCATTCCAACGCGAATAGCCACGCGGAGGCCGAGCTTCGAATAGCGCCTCTTAAAGTCCTCGTACTTCTGGTTTGCTAAAGCAACGAGCGGAACGAGGAAGAGCATCTTTTTGCCTTCCATCGCCTTCGGAATTCCAGCCAACTCGCCGATGAGGGTCTTTCCACTAGCGGTTGCCGAAACGACGAGGAGGTTTTCCCCCTCGAGGAGGCCGTTTTTCACGGCCAAACTCTGAACCGGGAGGAGTTCCTTAACGCCCTCCTTTTTCAGGACTTCCTTAAACTTCTCAGGAACGGAAAGCTCATCAACCTTAATC
>NZ_JALUYR010000079.1 GCF_027012695.1 Thermococcus sp. | reverse complement strand
CCATGCTTCCACCAGAGCTTAATTGGTAAAACTCCCTTTAAACCTTCTCCGCGATGTCCTTTATTATTTCCTCGACCCTCTCTTTAAGCTCCTCAAGTGTTCCTTCGTTGACTATAACGTAATCGGAAAGCTCCTTGAGTTTGCTCGTGTGGTAAAGCCTCTCCTCCGCGTCGTCCATTGCCCTGAAGTCCTCAAAGCTCTTAATGGTTCGGTCCTTGCTTGCCTTTCGTTTCATCAGCCTCTCAAACCTTATCTCCGGCCTCGCCTCGAGGTAAATCACCTTTCCGCCGAGCCGTTTGATTGCCTCTACCTCCTCCCTCGAGCGGACGCCGTCAATGACGATGTTCTTGCAGTGCCTTTTCTTATCCACCGCGAGCCTTATGAGTATATCCCCGCCGTAATTATCCTTCAGGTATTTCCCGAACTCTATCAGTTTATCCCTGGTCGGCTCGGCTTTTTCCGGAAGCTCCGGAATCCAGGAGTAGTCCGAGACGTTATGGGTCAAGAGGTCTATGAGCGGTTCACTGCAGGAGACCCTGCAGAAGCCCTTCTCCTCAAAGAACTTGGCCACGGTTGTCTTTCCGGCGGCTATCTTTCCAACCACTCCAATTATCATTTTCTCCACATCCTCCAGATTAGGTTGGCCCCGTCGGTTGACTCCATCAGTCCCTCGTGGGTCAGGTTAACGACGAAATCAATTAAGGCCCTTTTGTCGTAGACCACCGGTTTTTCAAAGCCGAAGAGGTATTTCAGCTCGAAGAAACCGATGTGCAGAAGGCGGAAGGGGTTCATGAGGGCGATCTCACCCTCCCATCTCAGTCCGAAGGGAAAGTCCGCGAGGACGAGCTTCGCTTCCCTCTTCCCTGCGAGCTTTACGAGCTTCCCCTCATCCGGAAAGAAAATCTCCCTGGGTTCCCCATCCAGCGGTTCATAGTCCAGCTTAGGAAAAGCGTGGCGTATTCCAACCGCTTCGTAGGGCAGGTTTAATCTCTCGACGAAGCCGATTAGGGCCTTGGCGTTGAAGCTGAGGAAGAGGAGTGTTTTAATGTTCCCCCTGACTCCGGGCCACTTCCGGGGCGGGAAGTTCTTTTCAGCCTCGATTATTGGAAGTAGGAACTCCAGCTCCGTGCCTTTTACCAGCCTTTCAGCTTTCTCAAGCTTCTTCCTCTTTATCTCAAGGTCGAGGTTGGAGTAGACCGTCAGCTGCCTGACCTTCAATCTCTCGCGAAGTTTTCCGATGACGAAGCTGTTGCCGATGATGACGCTCTTATCCGTCCTGTCGTGGGCGATGATGAAGAGCTTGTCCCCTTCTGGATCGTAACGAACCTCGTCTATCCTGAACGGGCTGTCCGGAAAGCCGTTCTCGCGCCTTATCTCCCTCACCAGTTCCGAAATCTCGCCGGCGGTAAACATGGCAACGGCACTTCGCTGCCGGGCTTTTAAGGTTCTCGCCCCAGTTTTGTTCTATATTTGGAACAAAATTTTAAAAATTATGGAACAAACCTGCCCCGGTGGTGGGAATGAGGAGGATGAGTTCAAGGGAGATCGCGATCATCGGAATAATGCTCGGCCTCTCGCTGATGCTTGAGGTTCTGCCCCTTGAGATGCCCACCCTATGGGGCATGAAGATAGACCTCGTGGCGGTTCCGATCATAATGGCCTATTTCCTTACCGGTTTCATCGGCGGCCTGCTCTCCGTGCTCCTGCTCTTCGCGGGCCTGAGCATAGTCTCCCCCGCCAGCTGGCTGGGTGGCATGATGAAGGCCACCGCCACCTTCACGGTCATCCTTGGTCTTGAAATCGCGAGGAGGCTCACCGGCTTCAGCTTCGAGAACCCGGACCGCGGAAAGCTGATCCGCTTCGCGGTGCTGGCCTATCTAATCGGAGTCGCCCTCAGGATCCCGCTTATGGTGGCCCTCAACTACTACGTCGCCCTTGAGATATGGCTTGGCGTTCCGCAGGAGAAGGTCGTCGAGACCCTTGAGGGGTGGACGGGCGTTCCCTTCTGGGTCGCTATAGGCCTGCCGAACGCGATCCAGAGTGCAATAGATGTTTTCATCGGCCTGCTCGCCACGATCCCCGTGCTAAGGCGCGTGCCGCACCTGCTGGAGTAGCGCGTTGAGGTCCTCCTTCTC
>NZ_JALUYR010000078.1 GCF_027012695.1 Thermococcus sp. | reverse complement strand
GGGAGCGAAAGGGTGCCTGAAAAAGAGGAGCATGGAGAGGGGAAGTCCAGGGATACGAAAACAACTTACTCCGCGGGTTCGAGCGTCCGTATTCTTCCCCCCTTCATGACCTCAACTATCGCCAGGGTGAGCACCGCCAGGAACAGGTAGATGAGTGCGGATGTGCCAAAGAGCACCTCGTAGGCTTTTGGAGTGGGGATTTTGATGCGTACCCACTCCGGGGCCCCGGGCGGGTGGAACAGGACGTAGTAGGTGCTCATCACCGTCCCGGCTATGGCCGGCCCCCATGTCGAGCCGAAGTTCCTGAAGAGACTGTTCGCCCCGGTCGCCACCCCCATGACCCTCGGTGGAACGCTGAAGACGAGCACGTTGATGAGGGAGATGTTCATGAGCGTTATCCCCGTCCCGACGAGGGTGATGAGCCCGACGAAGGCCCACAGGTGATCGGGTGGTAACTGGGGGGCGTACTTCGAGAGCATCCCAAGGCCCAGGCTGGCCGTGAGGGCTCCAGTCGTGGCGAGTGGTTTGGCCCCGATCCTGGGCATTATCCTGCCGGCAAGGGGGGCGACGATAAGCATCACACCCGCCATTGGAGTCATGAGGATGCCGCTCTGCAGTATGGTCTTTCCGAAGCCGTAGGGAGGTTGCATCTGGAAGATGTATGTGTTGGCCTGGCTCATCATTGAGATGCCGAAGGCCGCGAACATTATTCCTATGTTGACTATGGCCGGGTTTCTTGCGGAGATTATGTCGAGCGGTATCAACGGGTTCTCAGCCCTCTTCTCCCACAGGACGAGAAGGACCGTGCTAACTATGGCCACACCGAAGAGAATCAGAGTTTGTCGGGACGTCCAGCCGATGTTTGGCGCCCTCGTAACTCCAACGAGCGCGGGAACGACCGCAACCGTCAGGAGTACCGCGCCCACCCAGTCAAGCTTTCCGGGGTTGATGTAGCGGCTCTCCCTCAGGATCCTCCATGCCAGGATGAACATCAGTACCGCCAGGGGTGCTGCCGAGTGGTACGTCATCCTCCAGCCCCAGTTCTGGGTGACCCACGCGCCGAGGGGTAAGGCTATGACCATTCCCACGGCGAACATCGCGCTTATCATCCCCTGAACCTGCGGCACCATCTCGGGCGGGAACTCTTCCCTAACCAGGGCAAAGGCGAGGGGGAAGATGGCCATTCCAAAGCCCTGGATGGCCCTTGTGACGAGCAGCCAGTGGAAGCTCGGCGCGAAGCCGTTGAGAATGACACCGAGGGTGTAGAAGGCGAGGGCTATGAGGAACATCTTTTTCTTGCCGTACATATCGCCTAGCTTTCCGAAGAGGGCAACGCTTACCGTTCCGACGAGGAGGTAGATCGTAAGAACCCAGCTCACGTCGTTGGGGTCTATCGCGAACTCCTTCTGGATGGTCGGTAAGGCTGGCGTGAGCATCGCCTCGGTATACATGACGAGGAGCGGGAGGATGATGACGACGAGCATGGCCCTCTTCGCGTAGCTCAAATCGTACCCTGAGTTCTTCACGGCCTCCATTTCTACCACCGACATATCGGACGATATATTGACTTATAAGCTTAGCGGTTAGGGTTATAAATCGCCCCGAAGATGTTCGACCATGCACCCCCTCTTGAAAAAGGCCATCAGGGAACGCTTCGGAAGGCTCAACAGACTCCAGCAGGACGCTTTTAGAGAGGTTAGTGCCGGGAAGAGTGTCCTTATAATAGCTCCGACCGGCTCGGGAAAGACCGAGGCTGCCGTTCTCCCGGTTTTCAATGAGATACTTGAGAAGGGCCTTAAGCCGATTTCTGTCCTTTACATAGCCCCGCTCAAAGCCCTGAACAGGGATCTTCTCGACAGGCTCGAATGGTGGGGAAGAAAGCTGGGGATAAGCGTCGAGGTCAGGCACGGGGATACATCCGCTTATAAAAAGGCAAAGCAGGTTAAGAACCCTCCCCAGATGCTCATCATAACCCCCGAAACCCTCGGCGTCATCTTAACCGTCAAGTCCCTGAGAAAGCACCTGGAAAACGTTAGGTTCGTCATCGTTGACGAGATAGCGGAGCTGGTTGACAACAAGCGCGGGGCGCAGCTTCTCCTCAACCTTGAGAGGCTGGCTGAGGTATCTGACTTCCGGAGAGTTGGAATGACTGCAACGGTTGGCAACGAGGAGGAAGTGAGGAACTGGCTGAAGGCGGACACTGTTGTGAGGCCTCTCTGGAAAAAGGACTACCGGTTCCACGTCCTCTATCCGGAGCCTGGTGAGGCAGATGAGGCGCTCGCCCGGGAGCTCAGCGTTTCACCCGAGGTAGCGTCCCGTTTGAGGCTTCTCTGGGAGATCGTGGAAAACCACGGGAAGGCGCTGATATTCACCAACACGCGCCAGTTCGCCGAGATTTTGGCCCATAGGCTGAAGGCCTGGGGAAAACCCGTTGAGGTTCACCACGGTTCCCTCTCCAGGGAGGCTAGAGTTAAAGCCGAAAAGTCCCTCAAGGAGGGGAAGATCAGGGCGTTAATATGCACCTCATCGATGGAGCTGGGCATAGACATCGGCGACGTGGACGTCGTCATCCAGTATATGAGCCCGAGACAGGTCAACCGGCTCGTCCAGAGGGTGGGGAGGGCTGGACACCGGATCGGGGAAACCAGCGAGGGCTACATCATAGCAACGAACGTGGAGGACTACCTTCAAAGTCTGATGATCTCAAAGAGAGCCCTGGAAGGACGTTTTGAGGCCGTTGAGCCGATTGGCGGTCTGGACGTTCTGGCCCACTTCGTCGTTGGCCTTCTCGTTGAGTACAAGCGTCTGCCGCGCGAGAGGCCCTACGAGATAGCGAAACGGGCCTACGTTTACAGGGATCTGGACTGGGATGATTATCTCGACGTCCTGAGGGTTTTGGAGGACGCCCGGCTTATAGGTTACGACGAGGAAAAGGGCCTTCTCTACCTCCGCAGGGGGGCGTTCCAGTACTACTACGAGAACCTCTCGACGATTCCAGACGAGGTTTCCTGGCGGGTTTTCGACGCAGGGAGCGGGCACGTTATAGGGAGACTCGACGAAAGCTTTGTTATGGACCTTGAGGAGGGCATGGAGTTCGTTATGAACGGCCGGAGCTGGATTGTGCTCAAAATCGACGAAGAGGCAAGACTCCTGAAGGTTCGAGAGAGCAAGAGCCTTGAGAGTGCAATTCCGAGCTGGGAGGGCGAGATGATTCCAGTTCCCTTTGGCGTTGCCTTTGACGTTGGCAGGCTGAGGAGGGAGCTGGCTTTCGACTTTGATAGGGTAAAGGAGCTTCTGGAGGGCGTTGAGTTCGAGGAAAAGGAACTCAGAAGGGCCTTTGAAGAAATCAAAGATGAGCCGTTCCCAACCGACAGGGATATTGTTGTGGAGAGCACGCCGAAAGCATTGATAATCCACGCCGACTTCGGGAGCAGGACTAACGAAGCCATTGGTAGAATCGTGTACTCGCTTTTAATCCCCCGATACGGCAGGATCTTCTCGGTTAGGAGCCAGGGGCATGCGATCGTTTTCAGGACCCCCTTCCAGCTTAACCCGGAGGAAGTGAAGGGTTATCTGTATCAAGAACCGGAAAGCGTTGAATCTCTGATTTCCCGCTCCCTCAGGGACTCCCACGCATACCGCTGGAGAATGCTCAACGTGGCGAAGCGCTTTGGGGCTTTAAGGAGGGACGCGAAGATAAGAAGAATAGAGAGGCTCTTCGAGGGAACGGTGATTGAGAGGGAGACCTTAAACGAGCTCTACCACGACAAGGTGGATATCAAAAGAGCCGAACTCGTCATGGAGCTCCTCAAGGCCGGCTCGCTGAGGGTAAAGACGACTCTCAGAAAAGAGCCTTCAAAGCTGGCCAGGCTCAACATGACGGTAAGCGGGGAGTTTCTGCTCTCAGGCGTTATGGAGAAGGACGAACTGGTAGAACTCTTCAGGAAGAGACTCCTTGAGCATGAGGTCGTTTTAGTTTGTACAAACTGCGGCTGGCACTCGAAGACGAAGGTTTCGAGGCTTAGGAGCATCAAAGATAGGGAGTGCCCGCGCTGCGGCTCGAAGATGTTAGCAATAGCTCATCCTATTGACGCGGAAGAGTTCCTTGGGGTTCTTGAAAAGGTCCGCCACGGAGAAACCCTTGAGCGAAAGGAGGAGAGAACCTACAGGAAGCTGTTGAAGGCCGCCGACCTCGTAGATACCTACGGCTTTGAGGCCGTCCTGGCTTTAGCCAGCTACGGAACCGGGCCGGACACCGCCGCGAGAATTCTCGGCCAGTACAGGGGTGACGCCCTAATCCTGGCCCTTATGGAGCGCGAGAGACAGTTCATACGGACGAGGCGGTTCTGGGTGGAGGGGAAGGAAGAGAAAGGGGAGGAAGACTGACTTCCCTCGCCATGAAGGGGGAGGTTTGGTTTAACCCCCACAATTGCGGTACGAAAAGAGAAAAACCCTGTCCTCAGAAGTCCTCGAGGTCCCAGACGAGGTAGCCCTCTTCCCTTAGTCCCTCTTTGTTCTCCACATTTCTTCCAATGATTCCAAAGCGAAAGCTTCCCTTAAAGTGAACGAGCTTCGATTTGCTCTCAAGTTCCTTCAAAACCCTTCTAGCGTCCTTCTCGCTCAAATCCCTCCACTTAACCTCAATCAGGGTCGTGGTATCTTCTCTCAGGGTGACGATGTCTATTTCCTCCCCCCTGAACCACCATCTGCCGAGTTTTTCGAATTCAATAGGCCTTTTGAGAACCAGAAACTCCCTCGCCAGCTCCTCAAAGCGAACCGAGAGGACGCGGTAGAGATTGTCAAGTCTGGCCGTCCCGGAGGATATGTCGGCCATCTGCGGGTAGGTGAGAAGGAACCAGCTCAGCAGAACGGGGTCGCTTATCCTGTACAGGCTTACCCTCCTGCTCCCGAGGATGGGGGTTTCTTTGTCAACGAAGCCGAGCCTCATGAGGGTCTCCAGGTAAGGGTAGACGCTTCTCGCTGGAAGGCCGAGGTAGTTGGCAATCCTCTCAAGCCTTCTGTTGCCGTCGGCAATAGCTTTGAGGATTGAGAAGTACGTCTTCAGCTCCCTGAGTTCCTCGCCAAGGATTACGTATGGTTCATCGTAGAACAAACCGTAGTCACTCAGAAACTCTTCCCTGACGAACTCTTCAACCGAAGAGTATCGGGAGGCGAGCCTCAAATAGGGGGGAATACCTCCGACGAGCATGTAAGCCTTTAGGCCGTATTCCTTATCCCCAAAGAATTTCAGGGCGTTGATGTAATTTAAAGGTCGGAGGTGTATACTTCTCGTTCTTCTACCGTAGAGGGGCGAGGCATGGCTCAGAACGTCGTCCCACATCATTCCAAGCAGGGAGCCCGAGATAACAAGCATGACTTTCTTCTCGCTCAAAATTCCGTCCCAGACCCTCTGAAGGTCGCTCAGAATCTTTCGGTCGGACTTTATGGCGTAGGTAAACTCGTCGAGGACTATGAGGCAGTCATCAACCCTTTCGGCGAGGTAGTTGAGCAAATCAAACCAGTTATCAGTTTCAACCTTTGAGATTAGCTCGTCTCCAAGAAATGAAGCAAGTGCCCCTTTGAATTCCTTCATTTGGACTTCCTTGATTGCCTCTGGAAACGTGAAGAAGAACGTTATTTTGTCTCGGGAGAACTCGCGTATGAGCCTCGTTTTTCCAACCCTTCGTCTGCCATAGAGAACAAGGAAAGAGGGCCTATTCTTCCACTCCCTTTCAAGGACTTTCATTTCTCGCTCGCGGTCTATGAATTCCACGGGCTTCACCGGATAGTCTAAGCACGATTATATATAAATATGTTTCGATAAAAAATCCCCACCAGTAACTGGTGGGGGTTCTAAGGCTTGCCTTCACTCACTCCCATAAATCTCGTTGAGGGCCTTCAGGAACTCGCTCGCTTTGACCACGTCCCTAACGTCAATGCGCTCGAACTTTGTGTGCGAGATATCGAGGTTGCCGGGGCCAAAGACTATGGTTCTTGTTCCATTGTACATGAAGTTTATCGCATCTGTCCAGCTACGCATTCCGCCGAACTCGTCGAGGCCGGTCTTTTCCATCGCCTTCTTGGCGAGCTGGACTATCTCCTCATCGGGCTCAAGCCTGTAGCCGTCCCATATCTCCGTGTACTCGTAGCTCTTCGTGTATTCGTCAAGTATCGGGTCCATGAGGTCGAGTACGTCCTCAACCTCCTGCTCGGGCAAAAGCCTCGCCTCAAGCCTTCCCCTGCAGAGGGCAGGAATTAGGTAAACCGGATTCTCGCAGACGAGCTCCTGAATGCCAATGTGCGGGTCAAAGAACTCTCCCTTTGCCCTGAAGGGTTCGAGCTTTTTAAGTTCCTCAAGCATCTTGTAGGTTTCCTCAATCGCGTTTATCCCGCTTTCGGGGCAGGCACCGTGGGCCTCTTTTCCGTCAACCTCAAAATAAGCCTCGATGTTGCCGGCGTGGGCTATGTGGACTTCCAAATCAGTCGGCTCCAGAACGACGGCCATCTTGGGCTTGTAGCGCTCCATGAAGAGTGCCGAACCCCTTCCTCCCTGCTCCTCGTCGCTGACGAAGACTATGCCGACGTTTAGGTCCTTCCCTTCCTTTCTAAGTTCCTCAAGCATGAGCAGTATTGCCGCGGCACCGCCCTTTATGTCGCTCGCACCGGTGCCGTAGATTATGTTGCCCCTGACGAAGGGTTTGACCCTCACAGGGATGGTATCAACGTGAACCTCGTAGAAAAGATCTGCCTCAGGGTTTACAACCAGGTCTATTACTTCCCCGTCGCTCTCGATCTGGACGTCGTAGTCGAGCTTGTGGAGGAACTCCATGATGTGGAGCATAATCCTGTCTTCCTGTCCGGAAGGCGAGGGGATTTTCAAGAGCTGGAGCAGTATCTCCTTCGCGCGTTCGGTGTTCACCTTGCCCACCTAACCCTGATGAGCGTTGGACCTTATAAAGGCACCCACCGGGTTTGACAGTTTTCCTCAAACCCACCGGATAAGTAGCGGGAGATTGAACATACTCCTGGTGTGTCTCGATGGAGTTGGTAGCCAGTTCTCCCGGGCCGAATCCCTCAACCGCTGGAGGGAAGATAGTCCGGGAAATCCGGCGCGAGCTGGTGGAGTTCATAAAGGAGAGAACGGGGATAGACAGGAAGGTTATAGTCGAGGTTCTCCGTGCTGAGGAGTCCTTCTTCGTGATGCAGATTGAGAAAGCTCTCAAGAAAGAAACGGGGAGGGATAGAGGTTGAGGAATACAATCTCCCTTCTAGTTCTGGCGGTTTTGCTGACCTCCCTGGTGCCCCCTTGGGCGGTGGGAGTCGGCAGGGTCAGTGCCCAGGACGGAGAACCACCGGATCTCTGGATACATGGGGAAAGGTACATCGTCTCGGGAGATGAGGTTATCCTCAACGCCACACTGGAAAACTTTGGAGGGGCCAGCGGGCCCTTCAACGTCACATTCAAGGTTTTCACCGCAATGGACCCTCCCCCAGCAGTGGAGGTGCCGTTCCAGTGGATAAACGTCACCGGCTACCTCGATGATAGCCAGATTGCTGACGACGGGGAGTACATCGAGAACGGGAGCGCGGTTTTAAGCGAGGACGACGGCTATTTCATTTACAAACTTCCCTTCACGCTGAACTTCTTCGGTAGGAACATAACGAACATATCGGTCAGCACAAACGGCTACATCGAGCTGCTCGGTAAGTGGGAAGAGCCAGACCTCGGGAGCACATATGGCGTCCACATGGACGAGGACTACTCGATGAGCGACATCATATTTGCCCTCGATGATGACCTTGAAACCGGGGATGGATATCTGCTCGTTGTCGGCTTTCCTGACAAGGTGGTGGTTGAGTGGTTCGGCTCGACCTACGAGGACTGGGACTCCTACTCAAACCCCCTGGACTTTCAGGTGGTCATCTTTGCCAACGGGACGATAAGGTGGAGCTACCGCCTGCTTGAGTATTACTCATACAGCTACGACCTCTTCACGGGCTACTACTCCAAAGTTACCGGAAAAACGGTCGGCTTTGAAAAGGCTCCCGGAAAGAGCTTTGAGGTCCAGATCCCCTCGGGTTCTCCGGCGGTGGAGCGCGTTGAGATCCCAGGCATTCCCGAAGGAGGAAGCCTCAACGTCTCGATTACCCTCTCCCTGGGCGAATACTACGTGAAGATCATAGCGGACGATGAGATGCTCCTGAACGACCCGTACAGGGGCGACAACGTAGCCGAGCTTGGGGTATGGCCCGGGGACTACTGGGTAGAGAGCGCGAGTATAGGAGGGGTTACGCCGGGCGAGAGGGTTGAGATAAACTTCACCGTCGGGAGCACATCGAAAAATCCAAGTGCCGTGGTTGAGCTCCTGCGGAACGGAAAGGTCGAGGGGCGGAGATACCTGTATAGGCAAGACTTTACGAACGGCACCGCCTCCGGGAGCTTAAGCTGGCTCGCCCAGGGTGGGAGCTACAACCTTACACTCGTTGTGAATGCAGAGGGGGACACCAACGAAACGAACAACGCCTATCCCCTCGGTGAGTACAACCTCCCGCTGCCCAACTTCAGGATAGTCAACTACACCGTCAGGCTCCCCAGCTGCCTCGGTGAGAGGGCGCTCATTCTGGTCAACGTCACCAATGACGGAGAGATTAACTGGAGCGGTGTCTGGATCAGGGTTGTGCTTGTTTACAACGGGAGCACTACAGGCTATTCCAGTTCTGTGGACATAGACTCCGGAGAGACCGTCGAGGTTGCCCTGAGTCCCTTTGTGATCGCGGGAACCCTCACCGGGGTCAGGATAGAGGTCGATCCCTACGAAAGGGTCGCGGAGTCCAACGAGAGCGACAACTCCCTCACGGTTCCGCTCTCAAGGACGTACGAAAGCCCCGACTTCACGGTCGGCTCGATAGAGGTCCCTGCGAGTGTCTCAACCGGCAACACCTACTACATCAACGCCACCATCGAAAACCTCGGCGGCTGCTATGCCAGAAGCGTGAGGGTAAACCTCTACGAGAACGGCTACTACGAGAGCTACACTCACGCTACTATTAACGGCCCCACCAGGGTTTCTCTCAGGTGGACGCCTTCTAATGTTGGTGAGGTTAACCTGACGGTTGTCGTTGATCCAAGTAACTACGTTTCCGAGCTGAACGAGAGCAACAACAGGCTGAGCAGAACCGTGTTCGTGAGCGGTCCGGACATCGTGATAACGAACGTCACGCTCCTGAGCTTTGATGGGATTGCAGGAAGCGAAGCAACCTTCAACGTCACCCTCAAAAACCTCGGCGAGGCCTTCACGAGGAGCTTCACGGTAAAGCTTGAGGGCGCTCTAGGCTATTCCTCAGCCTATGTGAGCGGGGGTATGGGCCCGGGGGAGGCGAAATGGGTCACAATCTCGGCCCCGTTGAACGGTGGAAACTCGACGTTACGTTTCATAGCGGACTACTACGATTCCGTAGTCGAGACCAACGAGAGCAACAACGTCTTCACCTACAGGGTGAGCGTTCCGCTGCCCAACTTCATAGTTGACTCGATCGAGATGCCTGACAACACCGTTGGCCACGTTCCTGTTAACATCATGATAAAGAACATCGGGGCCCCGTACAACGGCACGGGCTACCCAATCAGGGGTAGGGTGTACGTTGAGAACTTCAACTCCTCACCAAGCTACGGGCACTTCGTAATCGATGCGTTCCTCCCCTCGAACGGCACCTACACCTACCACATCGATTACCTCCTTATCCAGGCCCCCGGCGGGCTTATCAACGTGACCGTTAACTATCCTGCCGAGGTCAACGAGAGCAGCCTGGAGGACAACTCGCTGGTAACGAACTACGCGACGGGCTACCCTGACCTCAAGGTTAACGTTTCCTTACCGCGTGAAATCAAGGCCGGTCAGGACGTCCAGATAAACCTCACGGTTCTGAACACCGGGAACGCAACGCTGAGGGTCGAGAACCTCTACTGGTGGAGTAAGGAGCTCGGGCTGAAGGTGAACCTGACGGACGAGAACGGAGAGTCGATAATCAGAACCTACGAGCTCGCCCCCATAACCCTACCTCCGGGCGGGAGCGTCACGGAAACCGCCGATATACCCTTCAACGGTGGACTTAGCACCCTCAGGGCCATAGCCGACTACGAAGGGGACTGGATCGAGTCAAATGAAAGCAATAACGTCGCAGAGGTTACCGTCAGTGTCGAGAAGCCCGATCCCTTCATAGCCAGCTACTCCGTCCCGGAGGAGGTTCTCAACGGTTCTGCCAGCCTCTACCGGGAGTATCCGATAAGGGTTAACGTGAGCAACGCTGGGGGAGACCTTGAGGGAGGCTTCTACGTTACGCTCCTCGACAACGGGAGCTATGCTTACTCATACTGGATAGGTTCACTCGCCTCGGGTGAGGTGAGGGAGGTTACACTCTACTACACGCCCAAGCCTGGAGAGCACAACGTAACCATAGTAGTAGACTACTACGACTACTGGATCGAGGCGAACGAGAGCAACAACAACGCAACCTTCAGGGTGAGCTTCGAAAAGCCCGACTTCGCGGTGGTGAACTTCTCGGTTCCGGAGGAGGTTCTCAATGAAAGCGCCTACCTGTACCAGGGCTACCCGGTAAGGGTGAACGTTACCAACCTCGGGGCCAACTTTGGGGGCTACCTCTACGCTTACCTCTACGATAACGGAAGTGGAAGGGGTAGCACCTACCTAGACGGCCTGAAAACTGGCGAGGTGAAGGAGGTTACACTCTACTACTATCCAGAACCGGGCAGGCACAACCTCACCGTAAGGCTCGACCCCTACGACAGTTATCCCGAGAGCAACGAGGACAACAACGACGTATTCCTGGCAAACGTCTCCTTCGGAAAGCCCGAGCTGGTTCCCGTCGGCATCACTTGGGAGCCCTACAACTTCACCTCGGGAGAAACCGTTACCTTCAAGGTCTACGTCACAAACCTCGGGCAGGCATTCTACGATAGCTTCTCCACGAGGGTCGAGATATGGAACGGGAGCACGAGGCTGGCCTACGGCTGGGCCTACCCGAGCGACTGGCACTTCGGGAGCAACGAGACGAAGGAACTCTCATGGCGCTGGTACAACGCCAAACCGGGCAACCTGACGGTGAAAGTAATCGTTGACCCCAACGATTACATCCCCGAGCTGAACGAGAGCAACAACGAATACACCGCCTACCTCGGCTCGATTGGAACGCCGGACTTCGAGCTTGAGAACCTGAGCGTTGGAGAGCTCGCCTACGGGAAGAGCGTTCCGATAAGCGTGAATCTGAGGAACCTCGGCGAGGCCATCTACAGGCCCTTCAGCGTGCTATTCAACTTCAGCGGGGAGCTTTACTACAGGACCGTCTACGGCATCGGCTCAAACGAGTCGGTAAAGCTGAACTTCAGGTGGTACGCCGACAAGGTCGGAAACATCACCATCACCGTGAAGGCCGACCCGGGCGACAGGATAATCGAGTCCGACGAGACCAACAACGAGGTCTCCGGGAGCTATTATATAGAGGCCCCCGACCTGGCGATAAGCTCCTACGAGTGGGTTAGAGATGACGTCGCGAGGGGCTACCTCACCTACCGCGTGAACGTGACGAACCTCGGCGGGGACACCTACAGGGGCTTCTACATTGCCATGTACGTCGACGGCTCACTCAAGGCCCAGGCATGGGTCGGCTCGCTCATGGGCGGCGAGAGCGTTGAAAAAACCATCTCCTGGCGCTTCAACACCGGCGGAACCCACGGGATTAGGCTCGTCGTCGATCCCTGGGACCACATCCCAGAGGCCAACGAGGCCAACAACGAGGTTAACACGAGCGCCACCATAGAGCTGCCGGACATCGTGGTTGCTTCCATCAGCGCCCCGGAGATGCACGCCAATGCGTTCTTCCCGGTGAACGTGACTGTCAGAAACGCCGGAAGCCAGGACATAGAGCGGAGCTTCCTGGTTGTCATCTACCAGAGCGATAAATACCTCGGAGGGGCGTGGGTTAGTTCTCTTCCGGCGGGGGGCGAGGCGAAGGTTACCGTCTGGATAAGGCCCTATCCGGGCGATTCAACGATAAAGGCTGTCGCGGATTCAGGAAACTACGTTACCGAGGTCAACGAGACCAACAACGAGCTGTCGATTTCTGTCCACGTTAAAGCGCCCGACATAAATGTCGTCTCGCTCTCACCCGGAAACATCACGTACTCCGGAGAGAAGGCCAGCGCGACGGTCACCGTCAGGAACACCGGCGACTACGAGACCGGGGCGTTCTCCGTTGTGATTCGCAACGGCGGGAAAACGTTAGGGAGGGCTTACGCGCCCAGCATAGCCCCCGGCGAGGAGGAGAACGTGACGATGGAGTGGACGACAGACCCAGGGAGCTACGATCTAACCGCGATAGCCGATCCCGGCAATGCCATCCGCGAGTGGGACGAGGGGAACAACAACGCGAGCGTTCGGATAAGTGTTCCCGCTCCAGATCTGGTCGTTACTTCGTTCTCCTACTCCGGAAGAGGGGTCGTTGGGGCTTACTTCAACTTCACGGTCACCGTTGAGAACGCCGGAAACACCACCCTGCTGCCCTTCCACGTTGGAATTTACGCGAACGGCACTCTCGTCGCGGTCAGGCTAATCAGGGGGCTGAGGGGAGGGGAGAACGCAACCCTCCGCTTTGTTAACGCATGGAGAGCGCGCTACGGACGCTACACCCTGAGGGCGGTGGTTGATCCCTTCGGCGCGGTCGGGGAGCTTAACGAGACCAACAATGAGAAGAACGTTTCGGTCGTGATAGCGGATGAGAAGGCTCCACATCCAGCCCAGCTTTACCCGGCCAACGGGAGCTTCACCAACGAAACAACCGTCGGGGTTCTCCTCAGGGATGACGGCTCCGGAGTCGACATGCTCAGGAGCGAGCTGAGGCTCTACCTCAACGGGAACCCTGTTGACGGCTCCTCGGCTTTCACCGGCGGCTGGCTGGTCTTCCAGAACTCGACGCCGCTCCAGGACGGGAACTACACTGCGGTGGTTGAAGCCCATGATAAAGCCGGGAACTCCGAGACCTACACCTGGAGCTTCGTCCTCGACAGGAATCCACCAGAGATAAGGACGAACGTCACGGATGGAGCGCTCTACAACGGGAGCGTAGTTCCTGGCGTTGAGGTCATCGACGAGAACCTCAAAGGATACACGGTAACGGTCAACGGAAGGCCCTCCGCCGGGAAGGCCATACGGGTGGACGGAACCTACACGCTTGAGGTAGAAGCGGTTGATAAAGCAGGCAACAAAGCCGAGCTGAGGGTTACCTTCAGCGTCAACGGGATTCCCCATCCGCCGAGCGGATTAACTGTCAACCTCAACGGCTCCTACGTCGAGCTGAGCTGGCTCCCCAGCGGCGATTCCGACATAGCTGGCTACTACGTCTACCGCAATGGGATTAGGTTAAACGACGAGCCGGTTGAGGCTACCCACTTCCGCGATCTCTACTCAGGTAGCCTCAACTACAGCGTCAGAGCGGTTGACTTTGAGGGCTTCGAGAGCGACCCGGCTTATCTCTTCCCCGCGAGGCTTAAGATAAGCCCTGAAAGGCTCGTAACCGGTTATCCGGCACTCATCAACGTCACGATCGAGAACCTCGACGGGGCCGCGAACGGAACGCTAACCCTTGAGCTGGTGGACGTCTTTGGGGACGTTATCAGGAGGCTTGAAAGAGAGGTTGAACTCTCATCGGGCAACATCACCGAGAGCTTCGTCGCGACCGTTCCAGAGGGCCTCGGCTCGCTTAGGGCTTCGCTTACAGTCTACGACTCCTCGACGGAGGCAGTTCTCCCGGTGGAACCCGTGGGGGCCGGGGCGCCAGGGATTACCGTCCACCGCCCGAGGACGGGTCTCCCAACACTGGTTGAGGTACAGCTGACCAACCACGGCTCCGCCCCGCTCGACACATCAACCGCTCTCATGAAGCTCGGGGACGCGGCTGGGGAACCGCTCTCATTGCCTCCAGTGCTGATGCCCGGAGAAAGCGCCACTTTAAGCTACCGCGTCCTTCCACCCGCGAGGGGAAGCTACAACCTGACCTTTGAGCTGGGCGGAATACGAGCGGTTGAGGAGGTTGAGGTCAGGGACCCGGTGGCGAACCCGGTGATGCTCTCCACTAAGGGCTTCGTCAGGGGAGGAAAAGCAAAGGTCTACGTGACCTTCAAGAACACGGGTACAGCTCCGCTCGTGGTTAAGGGCGTCAGCGTTCTCGGGATGGAGAGGGGCCTATCCGTTACCGTTCCGCCGAACCTCTCCTTTACGACCTCTTTCAGCTACACAGTCCCGGTCGATGCGCCGGACGAGGTGACCATCAACGCAACGGTGAGGACTGACGTCGGGGACTTCACGAGGGTAACCGCCGTCCCGACGGAAGAGCCGCCCTACAACGCCAACGTCACCGTGGGAAGTGTCTTCGAGGTAGGAGAAAAGGTTACCATCGAGGGCTTCGCCTACAACGCCAGCGGACTGCTTCCGAACGTCACGGTTAGGGTTGCCATAGCGAGGGGCGACTTCGTGAGGGAGTACGCGGTTATGACCGACGGAAGGGGGCACTTCAACCTGACCTTCAGGCCGTATCCCGGTGAATCCGGCCACTTCGTTGTGAGCGCGACTCACCCGAGCGTCCTGGCCCTTGAGCGGGACGGAGAGTTCGACATCGTTGGGGTAAGCGTGAAGCCGGACGTCTACGCCCTCAGGGTCACGAGGGAGTTCAGCGGGAAGATCGAGATAACGCTCGTGAACCACTGGGAGGAATCCAACGTCTCCGTTTCCGTGAGCGCTCCTGCATGGCTCAACGTGGGCGTTCCATCGAGCCTTGCCCTGAAACCCGGCGCTAACAGGCTCGAAATAGGCCTCTCGAGCGACAGCGCGGTTAACGGAACGGCCACGATAACCTTCAGGACGACCCAGCTCGGCCTGGCCATCGAGAAGAACCTGACGATAAAGCTGACGGTCCTCCCGCCGGCCCCGATAATCGTTCCCGAGCCGAGAAGCATTGAGGTTGGAGTTTTGACCAACGAGACCGCGAGCAGGAGCATAACCATGAGGAACGTCGGCTTTGAGACGCTGGAGAACGTGACAGTAACGAGTTCCCTCGAATGGGTCAAGGTCGCGAGCAACTTCACCCAACTCGCTCCGAAGGAAGAGGAGAGCATAGCCCTCTACATAGCGCCGCCCGCCAACCTGACCGGAACCTTTGAGGGGAGCATAAGGATAAGCTCCTCCAACCACCGCGACGTTGAGATTCCCATCAGAATCACAGTGACTCCTAACGCCACCGGGACGCTGACGGTCACAGCGATGGACCCGAACGCCACCAGGTTAGGAAACGCCAGCGTCATCCTCTACAACGGCTACGCCCACTTTGAGGGGAGAACCGGCGAAAACGGCACGATAACCTTCACCGACGTTCCCATCGGCGACTACACCCTCTTCGTCTCAGAGGAGAGCCACTACACGGTGAGCAAGACGGTAACGGTCGAGGCAGGTGTTAAGAAGAACGTGAGCGTTGTGCTGATGCCGTCGATTCTGAAGGTCGAGTGGGAGGTCGTTCCCGTAACCATAGAGGACGTTTACGTAATCAAGCACGAGATAGGCTACTCCACCCACGTTCCGGCGCCAGAGATTGAGAGCTTCGGCGGCGACATGGAGGTTTACCTTGACTACGGCAAGCTGGCCGAGTCAGGGATAGCGGAGTTCCACGGCCAGGTGATAGTCACCAACACGCACCCCTACGTTTCAGTATACAACATCACCTTCCACACCGGCGGGAGCCACTACATCGACGTGGAGTTTGCGGTGAGCAGGATAGACGAGCTGAAGCCGGGAGAGAGCGTTGTCGTTCCCTACGTGGTCAGGGTCTACCACCACCGCTCGCCGCCGATAAAGCCCTGCCTGCACGAGACGAAGGTCATAGAGCTTAAAGCGGGCATAATCTGTGTGGAGGAGGCCGGGAAGATAACGCTGAGGGCCAGGAAAGTCCACAGGATAGTCGTCAAGCCGACCTGCGACGGCTGCTGGAAGTCCCTTGCCCTGCTCCTCGGAAAGGTGGGCTTCATCTTCTTAGGTCAGAAGCTCGGGGACGCCCTCGGAAACGTGGACGACAGCGGGGTGGCGAACGCCCTGGCGAGTGAGGGCCTCAACGACATCGAGGGCCTCTTCGATGCCTACTCGGCAATGGCGATGAACCCGAGCGGCGAGAACGTCGCCAACTTCGTTAAGGCATTCAATTCGGCCAAAACGAACCTCGCGGGGACGATAGCGAGTTCGCTGGGAATGACCACTCCAGCGGGCTACGAGCTGGTGTACAGGGAAATCTCGGCATTCCAGATGACGGTCGTTAGGGACAGCCGCGGCAGGGTCATAGGCGTCGGAGCGACGATGAGGGGAACTCCGGTCTACGCCCTCGGAATGGGAACCGTCACGATAAGCAACGGGAACGTTGTTGTGGACACCAAAAAGGCCACGAGCATAACCAACAGCCTGCTCTCGAACCTGCTGTCAAAGAGCGGAAGCTTCGGAAACGCGGTGGCGGGAAGCATAAACTACCTCCAGCTGATAGACAAGATAGTGGAGGACCTGACGCCCTACTTAGCGCAGGCGGGCCTCAACTGCGGCCTCTGCCTCATACACAACGACTGTACGCCGAAGACCGACGGGGAACCCAAACCGCACCAGCTCATCCGCTACGGCTCCCTCGGCGGCTACGGAGGCGAAGGCTCCCTCGGAGGCGGTGGTGGAGAGACCAGTGTCGAGCGTTTCACCTGCGAAGGGTTGCCGACGGTTCACAAAAAGACCTCCGGAAGTTCAAGCGGCTCCAGCACTCCGGGAACGCGGGCCAGGGCCTTCGAAAGAGCGGGAAGCGCCGCCGGTGGGAGGATATGCAAGACCGTTCCGCTGAGGGGGCCTGGAGGAACGGTGAAACCCCTCCGGGAGGGCGGAGATTACCCGAGCAACACCCTCCATATGTGCATCGACCTCGTCATAAGCATAGAGCAGAGGGTCACCTTCGAGAGGCAGGCCTTCAGGGCCTCGCTGAAGTTCACGAACACCAACGCCAACTACAGCCTCAGCGACGTCAACGTCAGCGTTCTCTTCTTCGACGGCGAGGGCAACCCGGCCAACGATAAGTTCTTCGTAAGACTGGATGAGGAGAGCGGTCTGAGCGGCGACAGCTTAGCGCCTCAGGGTCAGGCGAGGCTCAGGTGGCTCATAATCCCGAAGGTTGGCGCGGCAGAGAGGTTCAGGACGCGCTACTACGTCATGGCCAACATAACAGCTAAGGTGGGCAACACGACCCTCGTCTACGAGACGTGGCCCGCTTTGATAGAGGTCGAGCCTGTTCCGCAGCTTGAACTCGACTACGTCATCCCGCCGAAGGTCTACGGCGACGACCCGTATACACCGGAGAAAGAGCCGCCTATACCGTTCGTCTTCGGCGTCAGGGTGAAGAACGTCGGCTACGGCATAGCCAAGAACCTGCGCATAGCCTCGGCCCAGCCGAAGATCGAGAAGGCCAGCTATCCCGGCGTTTACATCGACTTCAGAATCCTCGGAACCCTCGTTAACGGCAGGAGGGTTCCAAACAGCCTCACCATAGACTTCGGCGACTTAGAGCCGGGCAAAAGCTCCACGGCGGCCTGGCTAATGAGCGTCGAGGTAACCGGCGACTTCACCTACTACAACGCTACCTTCAGACACAGCGACGAGCTTGGAGGAAACGAGACCTCGCTGATCAGAGCGGTCAGAACGCACTTCCTCTTCAAAGCCTTCAACGACACGGCCAACGACGACGGCATGCTCGACTTCTTGGTGGACGATGACCGCGACGGCGTCCCTGAGGGAATACTCGACTCCAGTGGAAGGAACTACTCGGTCTTAGCTCTCAACTTCACGAAGGAAACAGGAATGGGCTTTGTCAGGATAACCCCCCTCATGAGAAGCCCGGACTGGGTTTACATGAGCGTCCCGGTGACGGGCTACACGAGAGCCCTTAGAAGCGACGGGAAGGAGCCGGTGGCACAGTGGATCGAGAACGGGAAGCTTCACATCCTCGACCTCGGAACGGCCGAATTCTACGTCCTGAAGAGCAACAGGAAGCCGGTGCCGGTGATAACCTATAACGAGCCGGCAGTGGTCAACAGTACGGTTGCCTTCGACGCCTCGCTGAGCTACGACCCGGACGGAAGGGTTATCAGATACCTCTGGCGCATTGGCAATGAGAGCTTCGAGGGGCCAAAGCTCATCTACACCTTCACCGGGCCGGGCATTTACAACGTAACCCTGACGGTGTGGGACGACGAAGGGGCCAACGCCTCGGTGACGGAAGCCGTTGAGGTCTTCCTCGGCCCGAGGTTCGTCGAGAACCTCACCGTTGAGCCGGAGTGGGGTGTGGTTCCTTTCAACGTCTCGGCTTACCTCAACGTCACGAACACCGGCGACGCACCGGGAACCTACAACGCCACCGTTAGCCTCGACGGGAGGCTTATAGCCTGGAACGCATTGACGATTGAGCCCGGCGAGTGGAGGGTCTTCGCCTTCACGGTGGAGATAAACGAGACCGGGGAGCACACTGTAGAGGTCAACAATCTGAGCGCGGTCGTTAAAGCTTACCTCAACGTGAGCCTTGAGAGGAACGAGAGCAATGCCTTCAGGGGAGACTTTGGGCACTACGGCGGGTTCTACTGGGATGGCTTTAGGAGGGACTTTGAGAACTGGACTGATGAGGTGCTCTCCTCAATCAACGTCTCCACAGAAGGCTTCGACGAAGTGTTCAACGTAAATGCGGGCAACTGGAGTCTTATGAACTGGAACGAGAGCCTTGATTACAGGAACTCAACCGGCTGGATAAACGCGACCTACGAGAGGAACGCGACGGTTATTGGAATAGCCGGCTTCAACTACACGACGCTCCACCTTACCCAGGTTGTCAGTCTCTTCGCCAACGCGAGCAAGGAGGTCGATGTTACCCCGCCAGTCCTTGAAGTATCTCCGGGAAGCGGGGTTTACGAAGAGGTACCGACCTTCAACGTTACCGCCTGCGACGAGACCAACGTCACAGTTTGGGGAAGCGCTGGAAACGAGAGCAGGGACTTCACCCTAATGTGGAAGAACTCCACCTGCTCGCTGTGGAGCGGGAGCTTGCCTTTAAAGGCAGGCAACAACACCGTCGTTATTCACGCCGTTGACGACTTTGGCAATCTAGCAAACCTGAGCCTCTGGGTTTACATCAACCCAACCGCGCCGATCATCCACATCGAGAGTCCGGCAGAGGGGGTTTACAACTCGAGGAACGTCTGGCTCAACTACACGGTCCTCGACACGGACTTAGCCGGGGTAAGGGCCTACCTCGATGGCTCGCTCCTCTCAAGCGAGGCGAACCACTCCCAGCTGATCACCCTCGACTACGGACGGCACAACCTCACCGTTTACGCCTGGGACGTGAGCCACAACATCAGTAAGACGGTTATCTTCAGGGTGAACGAGCCTCCAGCGGTGGACTTCACCTGGAGCGCCGATTATCTCACCCTCAGCTTCACAGCGGAAGCTAACGACTCCGACGGAATCTCAAGATACCTCTGGGACTTCGGCGACGGAGAAAGAAGCGGGGAGCCGAACCCCCTTCACACCTACGCCCGCGGAGGAATCTACAACGTCACTCTGACGGTATGGGACGCCTACAACCTGAGCGCGAGCGTTACAAAGAGCGTTGAGGTTATGGCAAACGTCAGCATGGAGAGGAACGAGAGCTACTCCTTTGCCAGGGACTTCGGCTTCTACAACACGACCTCATGGGAGCCCTTCAGGGAGGACTTTGAGAACTGGACTTCAGAAGTGCTCTCCTCAATCAACGTCTCCACAGAAGGCTTCGACGAGGTCTTTAACGTGGGCGTTGGGAATTGGAGTCTAATTAGCCGGAGCGAGAACTTAACGACTGGTTCGGGAAGTGGCTGGATAAACGCGACCTACCTGAGGACGGCGGTAATAAGGGGCCTCATCGACCACAACGAGACGACTTTACTGCTCCTCCAGGGGGTCAGCCTCTTCGGGAACGCCAGCAACGTGAGGGACGTGGCTCCCCCGGAGGTCGTGGTGCTCTTCCCGGAGAACGTCACCTACGACCACAACCTGAGCGAGATAAGGGCGAGCGTGCACGATGAATCGGGGATAAGCTCTGTAACAGCTGTACTCGACGGGGTTGAGATTCCGATGGTTCCCGCCAACGGGACGTGGATTGCCAGCGTGAGCGCTGGCGACGGCAGACACGAGCTTATCGTCACCGCCTCGGACGTCTGGGGCAACGTCGGAAGGGCAGGCCTCAACTTCACTATCAACACCAGCGTCAGGGTGGAGCTCATCAACGGGACGGAAATCATCACGATTCCGGGCGCGCTTGAGAGCAGGGCATCGGTTTCCAACGACACGATCAGGGTAAGGATATGGAGCAACAAGTGGGAGAGGATCTTCGAGTTCCCGAAGGGAAGGAGGCTCGTTATCGACGAGAGGACTTTCAAGGACCCGTGGCTCCTGATCAGAAGTTCAGCCAGGCTGGGAGATACCTACACAGTTATGAAGGAGTTCAGGACGGGAATGGAACGCCACCGGAGGCTGCTAATCAGGGCCGTGATAGAAGCTGAGAGGGACGGCTACGCGGTGCTCATGGCACCCCTGAGGAACATGGAGGTCCTGAAGGTTACGGTTGAGAAGAACGGGACCGTTTACACCCTAAGTACCGAGCCGCTCGAAGGGGTTGGATACTACGGCACTGTAGGAGACTATCTTTACGTTGTAGTCTCGGGAGACCCAGTGGTCGAACTTGTGCTGGAGGAGTACCTGAGAAGAGGCATATCCAGCGGGGAATGGATCCTCCTCGGGTTCTACTGGCAGAGAAACTACCTGAGGCTCGCAGGGGAGTTCGAGGAATTGCTTCAGAACGTCACCGATCAGAGTATCGTCGATGAGGCCATGGAGCTCCACATGAAGGCCAGGGCATACTACACAATGGGCTGGGAACACTACCCTAACGCTCCACTGTGGTATGCAATCTACATGAGAAAGGCCTATCTGCTGGAGAAGGAGGCCGTTGAGGTTCTCAGAAGGGAGCTGAATCCAATCTAGCCCTCGTTTCCATTTTCCGCAAGGGATTTATACTTTCCCCTCTATTTCCTTAAGGGAGCGTATGAGGATAAACGCCCTGCTCAAAGCCCTCTCGAGTGAGGTCAACCTTCAGATACTCTCCGTTCTCAGGTCCGGGTCATTCCACCCCCGGGAACTGGCCAGGATACTCCAACGGGACGAGAGCGACATTTCAAGACGGCTTAAGAACCTCGAACGCCTCGGCATCGTGGAGGGAAGATGGGTAAGGGTTGGGGGAAAGAACGTCCGGATATACTCACTGAAGGTTGGCGAGCTGAGCATTGCTTTTGAGCCAGGGGAGGTAAGGATCAAGACCAACGGAGAAACCTCCTACAAGTTTCCGACGAGGTGGGAGAAAAGGCCCGACGTTGACCTCTTCGTTGGCAGGGAGGAGGAGCTAAAGATTCTCAGGAACTCTAAAGGGGTCGTCGTTGTTTACGGTATCGCTGGAATAGGCAAGACAACCTTAGTTGCCAGGGCATTTCCCGAAGCCTATTGGTACCCGATGACAGGTATGGGGGACTTTGACTACCTGGTCTGGCAGCTCGGTCTTTTTCTGAACTCCCTCGGCTGGACAAACTTAATAGACTACCTGAGGAGCAGTGGTAGGGAAGAGAACGAGATTTTGGAGCTTGTTTTGGAGGGCCTTGATATTACCAAAGGCACGGTCGTTATAGAAGACCTCCACAAGTGCGAGGACGAAAGGGTTCTTAGAATGCTCTCCTACCTTGCCCCCAGGCTCAGAGCGGGAAGGGTCGTTGTTACAACGAGGGTCAGGCCAAACCTTGGAATGGAGGGAGTTACTTATCTTCATCTCAAGGGGCTTGAACCGGAAGAGGCCTACCAGCTGGTCCGGCTAAAAGGCAGGGAGTTCTCCCCCGAAGAGTTCGCAGAACTTTACAAACTGACCCTCGGGCACCCTCTTGCAATCAACCTGGTCATAGAAAGCCGGGGCTTCCGAGAAATTGGTAGAGAGAGCCTCTTTGACTTCCTCTTCAACGAGGTCTATCAGCAGCTCGGTGAAGGGGAAAAAAGAATGCTCTCACTCCTCTCCCTCTTCGACGAGCCCCTTGAATATGATGCCGTAAGGTTCCTCTACGGGAGCAAGAACGCTTTCCCGGTTCTCTATTCCCTAATGAGGAGGGGGCTCGTTGAAAGGAGGGGCGAGTACTGCTTCCTCCACGAAATGATGAAGAGCTTTGCTAGGCAGCTCGGGGAGATCGATAAGAGGGACACCTACCTCAGATACGTGGAATACCTCCTCAAAAGGCCGACGCCGAGGAGCTTTCTCCTGGCCTTCAAGTACGCGGTGAAGGCCGGTGCGAGGGACAGGGTTAGGAACCTCGTTCTCCTCCGCATCAGAAAGTTCCGCCGGATTGTTACGGACTTCTCAAGGGCCTATCTCCAGCTCCTCTCCGAGGTTGCCGACGATCCCCACGCAAAGCTCGAAATGGGCATGGTGTACTTCCAGAACGGGCTGTTCGAGAAGGCCAAGAAACTGTGGCTTGAGGCCGAGCCGGAACTTGAGGGGGTGTTTAAAGCCGAGGTGGAGGCCCTGATGGCAGACATCTCAATGGAGCTCACCGACTTTGAGGGTGCCAGGGAATACCTGGAAAAAACGAGAAAGCTGGCAGAAGAGCTGAACGACACTTACGTCTGGCTCTCCTACTACATGGAGCGGACCAAGTACAATTACTATCGGGGAGACCTTGAAGGGGCCTTGGAGAGCGTCTTCAAGGAGCTCGAACTGGTGAGGAAGCTGGAGGACATAGAGGAGGAACCATTAGTCCTGCTCCACGCCGGAGACATATATGCTGAGATGGGACACTACCGGAAGGCGATACTTTACTACGAGGAAGCAATGAGACTTTCGAGGGTCTACGGGATACGTTTTCTGGAGCATACCTCCTATATGGAGCTCGCCAAGGCCCATCACGGGCTTGAAAATCACGAAAAAGCCGTGGAATACGCCACAAAGGCCGCCGAGTACTTCCTAAAGGTGAGAAACTACAGGAGGGCTGTTGATGCAATAGCCTACAGGTGTGTATCGTACCTTTCCCTCGGGAAGCTGGATAAGGCAGAGGCCGATGCTCGGGAGATCATAAGAATAGCCCAGACTACAGGCTATCCCCTCGGCTGGGCGGGTTACCTCTTTCTAGGTGCAGTGGAGAAGCTCAGAGGAAGGGACGGGGACGAGTACTTCGAGATGGGAAAGGAAAAGCTCAAGGATCATGAGTGGATTTACGAGGCCGTCCTCTGGGAGCTGGGAAAGATACTTGACGCTTCGTGACTGAGGGAAGACTAAGATTAATAAAGTCCAGGCGTAGAGTCCAGGGGGCGATGAAGAGATTCATCCCTCCTGACGGGGACTCGCTCCCCCCGAGATGATGACGCGGTCCCCCCTCGAGCCCCTTCTTGGAGGTG
>NZ_JALUYR010000077.1 GCF_027012695.1 Thermococcus sp. | reverse complement strand
ACAGTGTTGGCAACGTGAGGGAGAAAAGCCTCGTCGAGATTTACAGGGAAAGCGAACTCATGAGAAAGCTCCGCTCGGCCGACTTCAAAGGACGCTGTGGTGCCTGTGAGTTCAGGGAAGTCTGCGGAGGGAGCAGGGCGAGGGCTTATTCATACCACCTTGACCCTTTAGCTGAGGACCCGGCCTGCCCATACGAGCCGGGTTCATACCTCAGCCTTGCCGAGAAATTCGGGTTGAACCTCCCGATTGGCACCTTTGGAGAGCAGAAGCCGGTTTGAGGTGGTGGAGATGAAGTGGAAAGCCTTCTTACTGGTTGGAATTCTCCTCCTTTCAGTCATTAGTGCGGGCTGTATCGGAAGCACTGGCAACTCAACGACTCCAACACCCTCTCAAAAGGAGATAACCGTGAAGGACTTCGCTGGAAGGAGCGTAACCGTGAAGGTTCCGGTTCAGCAGGCGGTAATCCTGTCAACCTCTGCCCTCGAGATGGTCCAGCTCCTCAACGCAAGCAACCAAGTCGTTGGAATTCCGGTAGAGGCCAAGGGAGACGCTTTCCTCAGTCAGGCCCTTAAAAACAAAACCGTCGTCGGCAAGAGGCTCAAGGTGGACGACTGGGAGAAGGTTTTGGCGTTAAAGCCCGACCTCATCGTGAACCTCTACCTCAAGAAGTTCTACGACGTTGACGAGTTTCTCAACAGGTCAGCAAGCTACGGGATTCCCGTAATAATGCTCCGCGAGGACAGGCTTGAGGACATTCCGAAGGCCGTTTCCCTGCTCGGAAAGCTCTTCGGGAAGGAAAAAGAGGCCAAAGCCTTCGAGGACTACTTCAACGAGCAGGTGGACGAGGTTAAGGCGATAGCCTCAAAGATACCGGCCGAGGACAGGAAGAAAGTTGTAATGATACAGCCGATAATGGGGAAGCTCTACTTAGTTAACGGCAACGACGTTTTAGCTCAGGCGGTAAGGCTTGTCAGTGGGGACTACATGGTGAACATAACTTTCAACGGCTACACACCGGTTAGAGTTCCGATGGACAGGGAGAAGATAATCGCCAGCTACAAAAACACGGACGTGATAATCCTTCTAACCAGCTCAGTAACGCCGCACGAGAAGGTTGAGGAGCTTAAAAAGGAAATGCTGAGCGATGATGCGTGGAGGCAGATAAAGGCCGTCCGCGAGGGCAACGTCGTAATACTGAGGGCCGACATGGGGAAGGATTCCTTCCTCCGCTGGAGCCCGAGGATGGCCGTTGGAATCTGGGTCATCGGAAAGGCAGTCTATCCCAACTACTACCCCAACTGGGAGGGCAAAGCGAAGGAGTTCGTCCAGACGTTCTATCCCTTCCTCTCCTGATTTCCATTTTGAGGTGGAAAAATGATAGCGGTCTTCCCTGCGAGCCTCGCGGAAATCGTCAAGCTGGTTGGAAAAGGGGGCGAAATAGCGGGGATAAACGAGGAAGTCAAACTCGATTACTGCCTGCCGGAGCTGAAGGACAGGCCAGTTATTGGCAAATACCTCAAGAGGACGAAGAAGACGTACTGGGACGTTCTTGAGGGAATAAAGCCGAAACTAATTCTCGACTTCAGGGTTGAGAACCTCCACTCCTCGGGCGAGCTGTACTCCTTTGCCGAACGGATTGGCGCGGATGTTCTTCTCCTCGACTTCTTAACGGTCGAAAACCTCATTGAAGGGAGCAGGCTGATAGCCGAAAAAACCGGCGGAGACTTCTCAAAGCTCGGCGGGTTCTACGAAAAGCACCTCGCGAGGATCGGAGAGGTAACCCAATCGCTTGAAGAAAAGCCGAGGGTGGTTATGCTCTACCGCGGGATAAACGTTGTAACTGGCACAAACGTAATAAGCGACGCGGTCGAGAAGGCAGGTGCAGAAAGCCTCGGGAAGAGACTGAGAACGGAAAGGAAGGTCTATCCCCTCAAAAAGGAGGACTTCATCAGGCGTTTCAGCGATGCTGACCATATACTCCTTTTGACGAGCGTTCTGACAAACAGGGAGAGGCTCGAAGGTATAAGGGACGAGATGCTTGACTCGGCGGAGTGGAGGAGGGTTAAAGCCGTTGATGAAGGCAACGTCCACATATCTGGCTCGGCATTGGATAGGGAAAGCTTTATGCGGTGGAGTCCGCGTTTAATCCCCGGAATCTATCAGATTGGAAGGCTCGTCC
>NZ_JALUYR010000076.1 GCF_027012695.1 Thermococcus sp. | reverse complement strand
AACACCCTTGTTAAGCTTACCGAAAGCCTGGAACCTCTTTGGGCCCTTAAGCTCCAGAGGAATGCCTACATCGAACACCTGATTCCTTCCAATGATGGAGTTCTCCTCCTTGGAGGCCTTCTGGCCAAGCTTGACGGTAACGGAACCCTGCTCTGGACAAAGAACCTGAGCGTTGAGGACGCAGAACCCCTGCCCAATGGAGATACCGTACTCCTGACGGACAACGTTGTGGGGCTTATAAGCCGGAACGGGAGAATCCTCTGGGCCACCAAAATCCTCCCGAACGGAACCAATAAGCGAACCCCCGGGGTTGAGGTACGCTTCGTCGCTCCGCTTAGAGAGGCCATTCTGGTCGTTGGAACCATCACTCTTCCAGACGATCCGAGGTCCCATCTCTTCCTCGGGGCCCTCTCGCTGAACGGAAGTCTCCTCTGGGCCAAGGCCATCAACACAAGCTACTATGACTCTCCCGATACTGCCGTGTCCATGGAAAACGGTGCCCTCGTTGCTGGGGTCTACGGCGGTGGAAGTGATGCACCGTGGATAGCGGACTACTTTGCCCTGAAAGTTTCACCAGACGGAAAAATCGAGTGGTTTAACTCCTACATGTGTCCAAAAGGAGAAAACTGGGACGCATTCTGGACGTTGAGAATACGGGGCGCCTTCTGTACCGGAGAAGTTTGCGCCTTCGACACAACTACGGGAACTTTCATCATAAACTCTGAAGGGGAACCTCTGGAGTACCTCAACGTTTCCGGGAAGGTCGTAGGAATAATGAACGACTCCCTGGTCTTGCTCTCCAATGGAACGATACTCACCGTCCCACTCAGACAAAATGGGGAAACGGAGAAGTGCTACGCTCTAAGAATCCATTTTAGGGACGGGCCTGTTGATGTAAGGGCCGTTCCAGCGGAGTTCAAGGCACCTGACCTTCATCTGAACATTATAAAACTGGGGGAAAGGAGTGAGCCAAAAAAGGAAGATGAAAAACTCGACAACCTTCAGGAGACGGAACCGAAGGGGAAGAACTACTACGGTATTGCCCTTATTTCCCTCGCACTTGTCGGGATTGCTCTGATGGTATTCAGAAAGACGAAACGATGAGCAAAGGCCGGAACAAAAAGTATATCAACCACGCGATGACCAGATACCAACAGGTGCCAACATGACCATCGAAGCGGTCATCAGCGAAGTCCTTCAGAGAATCAGGCCAAGTGAAGAGGAGAGGGCCTTCGTTGTGGAACTGATGGAGGAACTCAAAGGGCTGGCGGAAGAAACCATCGAAAGCTCGGGCCTCGACGTTAAGCCCCACTTCGTCGGCTCCCTCGCGAAGGACACTTACCTGGCTGGAGACCACGACGTTGACCTCTTCCTTGCTTTTCCTTTGGAGACGCCCCTCGAAGAGCTTCGGAAGAAAGGATTAGAGCTCGGAAAGGTCATTGCCAAAAAGCTCGACTCCTATGAGATTGCCTACGCCGAGCACCCCTATGTCAGGGCAAAATACAGGGGAGTGAGCGTTGATTTGGTTCCCTGCTACGACGTGAAGGACTGGAAGGACGTTAGAACGGCGGTGGACCGCTCGATACTCCACACCCGATGGGTCATTGAGAACATTAAAGGAAGAAACGACGAGGTTAGGCTCCTCAAGCGCTTTCTGAAGGGAATCAAAGCCTACGGCAGTGAGATTTACATCAGGGGTTTTTCTGGTTACCTGGCGGAGATTCTGGTCATCAAATACGGCTCGTTCTTGGGAGTATTGAAGAACGCGGACTTCATGCTGAGGCAGAAGATAATAGACCCCGGAAACTGGCTCAAGCGCGAGTATGAGCTCGCCATGAAAACCGTTAAAAGAGAAACCGGGGAGGACAGGCCGCTCATAGTAATAGACCCCGTAGACCCGAGGAGGAACGTTGCTGCAAACCTGAGCTGGGAGAAGTACGGGCGATTCTACTTCAAGGCCCACCAGTTCCTGGAGGGGCCATCCCTCAGCTTTTTCTTCCCGGAGGAGAAAGCCGGGGGGAACTACCTCGAAGAGCTGAGGAGAAAGGGAACCCACATGGTGACGCTACTCTTTGAGAAGCCTAACCTGGTTGATGACGTGCTCATGCCCCAGCTTGAGAGGAGCGCCCGGGGGTTCGAGAGGGCTCTTCAGAGGGAGGGTTTCAGGGTTCTTGACTGGAACGTCGGGCATTTCAGGGGAAAGGCCTTCATAATGCTCGAGGTGGACAGGCTTGAGCGCGAGAAGGTCAGGATAAAACCCGGCCCGGAGTTCTTCACCGAGAGGGGCTGGGACTTCTACAGGAAAAATGAGAGGGTCTGGCTGAAAGGCAAGAGGCTCTACGCCGAGAAGAGAGTTAAGGAAGGGATCGTCGATGTGATATCAGAACTCCTGTCCAAGAACCAGGTGGCCCTCGGGAAAACCCTCAGGGAGCACATTGGGGGTGCGGACGTACTCCTAGATTATGTTCCCGAAGAGCTGGAGAAGGAGGCCTACCTCTTCCTTAGCAGAGAAAAGGGTGGCCTGAAATAGCAGGAGGTACATCTTCCTCTTGCTCTTAAAAAGGCGTTTTTCGGCCTCCTCAAGAATACGGAGCAACTTCAGGCACTCCTTCCCGTCCAAAGCATTCCAGATGAGTTCCAGCAGACAGCCACTTTCAACTCTATCACGCTTCTTTTTGTTGCCCTCCAATCCGCACCCCCCATAAAAATGTTACACAAACTAGAGGATAGGTAAAGTTCATCCGAAAGTTCCAGTTTTAAGCATTATGGTACGAAAGGTAGTGATTATGAGGGCTAAAAGTTCGTGAATGCACCCAGCCTAATCTCTGTGCTCACACCACTCCTCGTTGTCCCAGCGGCCGTGGGCCTCGCCCGGAATGTGCCCCGTGTCGGCAACGGCCCACTCAAGGTTGTAAGGCTCGATGAGGGAGCGGAGCTCGCCCCTCAGGTCGCGCTTTCCGACGTAGAGAGCCGCCCTCGTGACGACGTTGTAGCCGCTGTGGGGGATCTGAGGTTCGAGGGCCTCCTTCCAGGCCTTCTCGGTTGTCTCCCATCCCTCAAGGCCTTCCATTGAGCCAAGGTTCCAGGTGTGGTAGAGGTTCTCGAAGTTGAGGAGTCTGAGATAGGCCTCGATGAAGAGACTCTGAAGTTCGTGTCCGTCGAAGTGCTCCATCATCTCGATAAGGGCCTTTGCTATTACAGAAACGTTGCCGAAGGAAACGCGCGTGTCCAGGTTCTCCCAGAAGCGCGGACAGGAGTGGTTGGCGAGCAGCATGAGGTAGTAATCCCTTCCGAGCCTCAGCGCTTTCCTATTCCCATTGACCGGTTCTAAGACGTAGTCGAGCGAGGTCTCCATCCCGAAGTAGTCGTAGTAATCCCCGAAGAAGACCCTCGCGTAGCGGACGAGGAACTCTTCCACCCCAGATGATTCAACACCAAGCTCCGCCAGACCCTTCAGCACGCCCAGTCTGACAGCCCTGTTAAGCTCGGTGAAGAGCCGCGTGAAGGCGACCTTCCAGAGCTGGGAGATTCTTCTACCGAAGGCTTTCCTCGCGAAGACCTTTCCGTCGGCCCTGCGGTAGCCAAGCCACCTCGAATCGCTCGTCTTGCCGTCGAGGCTTAAATCAAAGTAGTCGCTCCAGGAGGAGTAATCCTTAACGCCCATCTCAAAGGAGCACTCACCGTCGAGTCGCTTAAACTCTCCTGAGAGCTTTTTACCGACAAATCCCATCGCCGAAACGCGCTCAACGCCCTTCTTTTCAAGGCCTTCCATCCACGCCGTAAAGCGGTCGAGCTGTCTTGGATTTCCGAGGAGGCTCTCAAGATCGCTGGAGGTGAAGAGCAGGTATGGAACGCCGAGGTTCTCCTTATAGTCGTCGCGGTGGGAAAGGGTGGCTGAGACAAGCCCCGGAACGTCGAGGGTGTTGAAGGCGAAGGCATCACTTAAAGACCACTCCCTTCCGAATACGAAGGAGTTTCCATAGCGGTTGCAGGAGTGCTTCGCCTGGGGCAAGTCGTAGAGGAGTCCCCTCTCGTCCAGGAGGAAGACGAGCCTTCTGTCCGTGGAAGATTCAACTATCGAGGCACTCTCCCGCGTTATCACGGCCTCCGGGAGCCAGTAGCCGAGGATGTCTTTTCCGTCGACCAGCGGGGAGTAGAAGTCAAAGGAGACTTTGGCAAGAACCCTCTGCTCGAACCCGTCGAGGTGGGGGACTATCGGGTGGAAGGGCGTAGTTGGAACGGCGTCGAACCGCTGGAGGAGTCCAACGGCATCCCCGAAGGCCTTTCTGTGATAGCGGAGAAGCATGAGGAATGTGAAAGGCTCGATGTCGATGCTGACTCCTTTCATCCGGGAAAGGGTATTGGAGATGTGCTCGTAGGAGTAGAGCATCGCCCTCGTCCAGTTCTTGCCCCTGACCTCTTCACCCCGGATTTTAACTGACACGGGACTTTTCCTCTCCTCGTATTCTATGGGCTTCGAGCCGTCCCCGTCGCGAAGGTAAACGATGTCCCCGGGCTGGTATGCGTGAAAGTGATGGGCGTGCTTCATGAACATGGTCTCACCGTGGGTGATACATCACCCTTCCTTATCACGGTTTTGCCAGGAAATCTGGGCATTTTTACACATAACTGCCCGATAGGTTAATAAAGGTGAGTATTGAAATCCCGCCGGTGAGAGGATGGATCGTGCTTTCAGGGAGATACTGGGGAATGAGCTGGCCAACTATCTGGAGCTCATGAGGGCCAAGATGGCCTTCGCCGAGGAGCTTTACGGGATTAAGATAAACTACGTTCCCCTGATAACGGAGGGCGAGATAGTAGTCCTTGACAAGAACGACGGAAAAATCAAGTGGCTCAAAACGAAGAGACCGCTCACCGTTGAGGAGTTCAAGGTCCTGGCAGATAAAATAAAGGAGAACCTGGAGAGCGGTTACGTGGAGATGCTCCTGGCCATGAACATGAGCTGCGTAAACGGGCCGGGCGAGTGAGAAATCTTATAAACCCGCGGCCATACCACCGCCGATGAACCGGGCGGAGGCAGTTCTCCTCGGAATAACGGCCATCTGGGGATTTACGTTTCCCGCGATGAAGGTTAGCCTCGACTACGTCCCTCCGATGCTGTTCCTTGCCTACCGCTTCGGCATAGCGTCTCTCCTCATGCTCATCATTTTCCGCCGCAAAGTGCTGAGTAGCGAAGCATTGAAGGAGGGCTTCATCCTGGGGCTGACGCTCTTCTTTGGCCACGGCTTTCAGATAGTCGGCCTGAAGTACACCACCGCCTCCAACTCGGCCTTCATAACGTCCCTCTACGTCGTCTTTACTCCCTTCATAGCGTACCTCCTTCTGGGAGAGAGGATCGAAGCCAGCGACGTTGTATCATTGCTCATAGCCCTCACCGGCCTCTACCTGATCTCGGGGGGGAGCGTGAACCTTAACCGTGGTGATCTTTTAACCGTGCTCTGTGCCCTCAGTTTTGCATTTCAGATAGTCCTTGTTGAGAAGTTCGGCGAAAAGGACTACGTCGGTCTGGCATTCTGGCAGATAATGTGGAACTTTATACTCTCCCTCGGGTTTGCCCTTCTTCTCGAGCCACTCGTTGTTCCCCGGGATCCCCTGCCCTGGATCGGAATAATTTACACTTCAGTATTCGCAACCTTCATAGCGTTTACCCTCCAGATTAAATACCAGCGATACACAAGGGCCCACAGGGCCGCGCTGATATACTCCTCCGAACCGATATTTAGCCACATAGCATCGTTCCTAACGCTCGGAGAGGTCATGAAACCCCGCGGATACCTCGGGGCGTTTCTCATCCTGGCAGGAATATGGAACGAGATACGGAAAACTAACGAAAAGGTAATAAAAACCTCCGACAATAATTAAACCGGAGGTGGTGAATATGGTGCACGAGTACGTTAAGGACAAAACCAAAGAGTTCTCGAAAGAGGAGAAGGAGAAGCGCTACAAGTACCTTGGAAAAGAGGTCATAGACGTCGGTGACCCCGGACTGGACAGCATTCCAGAGTTCTACGGCATAGCCAACGCCATATGGCGCGACTGGAAGAACGGGGAGATAGACACGAAGACTGCCCTAAGGCGTCTGGCACTCCTCAAGCTGCTCACCTACAAGAGCAAGAACAAGAAGATAGCCGACATTCCTGAGGAAGATCTCGAAGAGGTCAGAAAGTTCATAGACTACGTCAGACAGGTCATAAAGAACGAGAGCAGAAGGAAGGGTGAACCTGAGGAGATGAGGAAGGAGGACAACGCTTAAATCTCTTCCGCTAATTCTTTCCGCCCTCCTCGCTCACCGCTCACGGGGGCGGTCGGGGAGGGCACATCCCATAGAAAACCCTTAATAGTGTTTCCTCCTACGATCGGTGGAGGGCGATGAAGCGGCGCGTAGAAAGGATCACGATAGAGAACTTCAGGGGAATATCACACCTAGAGCTGACGGACTTCGCCAGAATCAACATATTCATTGGAAAGAACGGCGTTGGAAAAAGCACAGTTCTTGAGGCAATATACCTGAACACCACGTGGGGTGGAAGGGACCTTCTGAGGAGGCACCCAATAAAAACGATTCTGTTTAGGAGGGGATTGAACCCATACATAAGGAAACAACTTGGAGAAGAGGACCCTATGGTCTATGTTTCATACTTCTTCAGGGAACCCAACGAGCCAATCACAATAAGCTCGAACATTACAACCTCAGAATTAAAACTCTGGAACTCCCCTACACTCGATAGATACGTTTCAGAAGAGACCGAGCAGAGATTCGTAATCATGGCCAATTACGGTGGACCCGTCGTGGAGATTGAACCTGTTGAATACGGAGAGTACACCAGGTACGTACTCAAGTGGCCGAGGTACTATTCCCCCTCCCGCAAACGCTCAATTCTCCTCGATGACAACACCTTCAGAACTCCCTACTATGGCACCTCATCCATATCAGAGATCATCATAAAGCTCGAAGAGGTTTCATCGGTTGATGTAGAGGATCTCAAGGCTTTTCTCGAAAAAATACTGAGAAGTCCAATCAAAAAGGTATCGAGGAAAGTCGCAGAGATTGTCCTACTCACGGAGAACGAAGAGAAAGTCCCAATGTCCCTGCTTGGGGATGGAATAAAGACCGCAATGGGCTACTATTACGCGCTGAACACAGAAAAGCCCATAATAGTTCTTCTGGAGGAGCCCGAAAATCACCTCCATCCAGGTCTCATGAAAATCGTCGCAGAGGAAATAGCAAAAACTGAATCGCAGGTGTTCATAACGACCCACAGCTTAGAGTTTCTTGAATATCTGCTCGACAGCTGCTCAAAGCTGAGTTCAGACTCGGATGTCAAGGTCTTCAGGTTCAAATCAATCGAGAACGGCGTTCCAGACGTCGAAGTTTACAGCGGTTCCGAGGCCAACGTTGCAATAAACTCCATAGGGGTAGACCTGAGATGAGGATAGTGTTCACGGAAGGACCACTCGACGTTCTCCTCTTGAGGTCAATCCTTGTCAAGATGTTTAGACTGGAGGATGCAACCCGCTCAGAAGATGCCTCATTAATCAGGAGGCATTTCAGGAATCTCCTTATAAGACTCCAAGCGGATGGAATCATACGGATAGTCAGAAAATCCAACGGGGAAACCATCGTGATAGTGAGCGTGGAGGGCAAGGACAACTTTCCGGAGATTGTATCCGCCACAAGACCGCTCCGGCGCATTGCGGAAGAAACCAACGAAGATCTGAAAGGCATAATACTCGTTGGGGACAGGGACGCTTCAGAGATACTAAAAGAACTAGTGAATCCCGATGGGGATATTCCAATTCTTGCCCTGGTTTACGGGGGAT
>NZ_JALUYR010000075.1 GCF_027012695.1 Thermococcus sp. | reverse complement strand
GATTCTGGGCCCGATTTCTAAGTTCAAAGATATTGATAGGAACACATGGAAAAAGAGGAAGCTCAGCCTTCTTCACCTTGTGTTTGGCCCTAGATGCTTCGAAAATCTCTTTGAGAACTTGTGTTCAAAGCTCGCAGGAAAGTCACATGGAATAAAGGAAATCAATGCCCTCGCCCAACTTTTAAATCTGGATCCATCCTATGAAAAAGCCCAGGGTTCAGCCCCGGTATTATCGCCATCAAAACGGCAATCTCGTTGAGCCCGGTTCTCGTGGAGAGTTCTTTGTTCAGAACACCTATTGCACAGACCTTTTTCTCAAGCACAGGTCTCACCACCGGAACGGCCTGGCAGAAAACCTTATAAGCTAACTTCCCAACTTTGCCCGATACCGATGAGGGGGGAGTGTTTTATCCTTCGCTCCGCCCGTTTCGAGGCTTAAGCCCTCTTCTGGGTTAGCCTTAACTATCACTTCTGGAGGGTTTTGCCATGATTAGGGAGCCAGAGTTTAGGGAGTACAACCCAGGGAAGCTTGAGGAGAAGATAGAGCGCTTTTGGAAGGAGAACGACACCTACGAGAAGGTCAAGGCCTCCCGTCAGAACGGCCCGAAGTACTACTTCCTCGACGGGCCGCCCTACGTCAGTGGAGCGATACACCTCGGAACCGCCTGGAACAAGATAATCAAGGACATGATAATCCGCTTTAGAACGATGCAGGGCTACAACGTGAGAAGACAGCCGGGCTTTGACATGCACGGCCTCCCGATAGAGGTCAAGGTCGAGCAGGCCCTCGGTCTGAAGACCAAGAAGGACATAGAGACCGAGATAGGCGTTGACAACTTCATAAGGAAGTGCAAGGAGTTCGCCCTCAACAACCTCAAGGTCATGACCGAGCAGTTCAAGCAGCTCGGAATATGGATGGACTGGGACAACCCGTACATGACCATAAAGAACGAGTACATTGAATCGGGCTGGTTCACCCTAAAGAGGGCCTACGAGAAGGGCCTCCTCGAGAAGGACAAGCGCGTTCTCCACTGGTGCCCGCGCTGTGAGACGGCTCTAGCGGAACACGAGGTTCGCGGCGAGTACAAGCTCAGAAAGGACCCGAGCATCTACGTCAAGTTCCCGATTGAAGGGAAGGAGAATGAATACCTGCTCATCTGGACTACGACACCGTGGACGCTCCCGGCGAACTTAGCGGTTACAGTTCACCCCGAGTACGACTACGCTAAAGTCAGGGTCGGGACAGAGAAAGGTGAGGAGTACTGGATAATAGCGAAGGCCCTCGTTGAGCGCGTTCTTGCCGAGGTTGGCCTTAAGGGCGAAATCGTCGAGGAGTTCAAGGGAGAGGAGCTTGAAGGAGTAAGATACGTCCACATTCTAATGGACGAATATCCCGTTCAGAAGGAGTTCCGCGAGAGGTACGAGTGGGCTCACCGCGTTATCCTCGGTGAGCACGTAACGCTCGAGGACGGTACTGGGCTTGTCCACACCGCTCCCGGCCACGGTGAGGAGGACTTTGAGGTCGGAAGGAAGTACGGCCTGCCGGTTTACAGCCCGGTTGACGACCAGGGCAGGTACACCGAAGGAAAGTGGAAGGGAACCTACGTCAAGGACGCCGACAGGGAAATAATCGAGCACCTTAAGGCCAAGGGCTACCTCGTGAAGGCCGGCGAGATAGAGCACAAGTACCCACACTGCTGGCGCTGTAAGACCCCGCTCATATTCCGCGCCACAGACCAGTGGTTCCTAAAGGTCAGCAAAGTCAAGGACAAGATAATCAAGGAAAACGACGAGAAGGTCACGTGGTATCCGGACTGGGTCAAAGTGCGCTACGACAACGGCGTGATGAACTCGGGCGACTGGGTCATAAGCAGACAGCGCTACTGGGGAATACCGCTTCCGATATGGCAGAGCGAGGATGGAGAGATATACGTCGTTGGAAGCTTTAAGGAGCTGGTTGAGAAGAGCGTGGCGATAGAGGTCAACGGCGAGCGCATTGAGTTACCCGAAAGCTACGAGGAGAAGCTGAAGGTCATCGAGGAGAAGCTCGGGCCAGAAGATTTGCACAGGCCCTACGTCGATGCCTTCATCATAAAGGTCAACGGCAAGGAGATGAGGCGCGTTAAAGACGTCGTTGACGTCTGGTTCGACAGCGGAATAGCCAGCTGGGCTTCGCTGGACTACCCGAGGAACAGGGAGCTCTTCGAGAAGCTCTGGCCGGCTGACTTCATCGTTGAGGGTGAAGACCAGGTAACCAAGTGGTTCTACTCCCAGCAAGCCGCGAGCGTTATAGCCTTCGACACCGTTCCCTATAGAGCCGTTGCAATGCACGGCTACGTCCTCGACGAGAAGGGCGACAAGATGAGCAAGAGCCTTGGAAACATCATAAGGCCCGAGGAAGTTGTCCAGAGGGAGGGAAGGGACCCATTCCGCTTTTATATGCTCTGGGCCACCAACCCCTGGGAGAACCTCCGCTTCAGCTGGAAGGGCCTTGCACAGGTTAAGAGGATGCTCAACATACTCTGGAACGTCTACGTTCTCAGCGCCACCTACATGAGCCTCGACAACTTTGACCCGAGGAAGCTCAACCCGGAGGAACTTCCCTTCAGGGAGGAGGATCGCTGGATACTCAGCAGGGTCAACAGCCTCATTGGAGAGGTCACCGAAGGAATAGAGACCTTCAGGCTCACGAAGGCGACGAGGGCCATCTACAACTTCGTCGTCGAGGATCTCAGCAGGTGGTACGTCAGGCTCATCAGGAAGCGCATGTGGGTTGAAGGAGACGACCCGGACAAGTTAGCGGCCTACTACACAGTCTGGAAGGTCTTCGACGTCCTGCTGAGGCTCATGGCTCCGTTTACGCCCTACATAGCGGAGGAGATATACCAGAACCTCCTGAGGCCGTTCGTTGGAGTGGAGAGCGTTCACACCCTCGACTGGCCGAAGGCCGATGAGAAGGCCATAGATGAGGAACTCGAGCGCGAGATGGAGGCCGTAAGGAAAATCGTCGAGGCAGGTTCATCAGCGAGGCAGAGGGCCAAGATAAAGCTCCGCTACCCGGTCAGGAGGATAATCATAGAGACAGAGGACGAAACGGTAAAGAAGGCCGTCGAGAGTCTGAACAGGCTCCTTAAGGATCAGCTCAACGCCAAGGAAGTGACCGTTGGCAGGGTCGAGCGCGAGCTCGTCATAAAGCCGAACTTCGCCAAAGTTGGCCCGGAGTTCAAGGGCGACGCAAAGCTCGTCATAGCCTGGATAAACGAGCACGGAAGGGAGCTCTACGAGAAGGGCGAAATGGACGTTGAAATCGAAGGAAAGACCTTCCACCTCACGAGGGAGCACCTGGCTGTAGAGGAGAAGCTCCCGGACTTCTTCGTTGCTGAAGAGTTCGAGGGCGGAAGAGTGTTCATCGACAAGACCCTCACGAGGGAGTTACTCGCGGAAGGCCTCGCCAGGGAGTTCGTCAGGAGAATACAGGAGATGCGCAAGCGCTTGGATTTGGACGTCAACGACCGCATTAGGGTCACGATAGAGACGAGCGAAGAGAACCGCGAGCTCCTCAGCGAAAACCTCGACTATATCATGAAGGAGACGAGGGCAACGGAGGTTGTCTTTGGAGAAGCGAAGGGTTACGTGGTTGAATGGCCCGAGGTTCAGGCAAAGATAGGGATTGAGAAGGTTTGAGCCTTCTCACTTTCCAAATTATCCTTCTTTTCTTCCCCCTGGGACATTGATATCCCCGTGCGCTGAGCATCCAAACAACGATCGGTACACCTCGACCCAAGAATCCAAGGATTATAGAGGAGCTAAGTTATATAACCCCAGCAAAACTTATAAGCAATTGCGTTTATACAAATAGACAAACACACACAAGGGTGTCAAGAATGAGGCAAAGATACTCCGTTGTATTCTTAATTGTTTTAATGGCAGTCTCACTCCTTCCCCCGCTACACTACCCATGGGCCTCTGCAGCAACACAAGTATCGCTAGACGGACATACCCTCGCCTGGGACGTGGTGAACCTCACCTGGACTCCAGTGGACGGTGCAAAGGCCTACGAGATTTACAGGAGCACCGATCAGGCATCGCTCTTCGATTCAAGCAATCTCCTCGTTGTGGTCAACTGGAGCAGCTACCCGCAGTACGAGGCGGGAAAGACATACACCCAGGGCGACACCGTTGAGTACAACGGCAAGATATGGCGCGCCAAGTACTGGACCCAGAGCGCCCCCGGAGGGGACGCATGGGAGCTTGTGGGCGATGCTGTGCCTTCAACGAGCTACCTCGACCAGTGGAATCTCACCGCGAATACAACCTACTACTACGCCGTCGTTCCGGTTCTAAGCGATGGCTCGACCGGCGGGGTCTCGAACACCCTGATCGTAACCACACCCTACGAGCCCTACAGGATAGTTGCATACTACATCTCCTGGGCGCGCTACGCCAGAAAGTTCTACGTGAGCGACATCCCCTGGGAGAAGGTCACCCACGTCAACTATGCCTTCCTCAACCTGAAGGAGGACGGGACCGTTACTTACTTCGACAGCTACGCCGACCCACTCAACTTGGAGGGGATAAAGGAATACAAGGCCAGATACCCCGAGGTAAAGGTTCTGGTTTCGGTCGGCGGCTGGACGCTGAGCAAGTACTTCTCGCCGGTTGCAGCAGACCCCGCGAAGAGGCAGAGGTTCGCCGAGAGCGTCCTCGAAATCATCAGGAAGTACGATCTGGACGGAGTTGACATCGACTGGGAGTACCCCGGCGGGGGAGGACTGGAGAGCAACTACGTCAGCCCGGACGATGGAAAGAACTTCATTATCCTGCTCAAGACGATAAGGGAAGCCTTCGACCGGGCCGAGAGGAGAGACCACAAGGACTACCTGATAACCGCCGCCGTTCCGGCGGACCCGGTCAAGGCCGCCCGCATCAACTGGACCGAGGCTAGCAAGTACCTCGACTCGATAAACGTGATGACCTACGACTACCACGGCGCCTGGGATGAAATTACAGGCCACAACGCCCCGCTCTACTGCGATCCAAACGCACCCTACGAGGACGAGAACGTCAGGCTCCACTTCTGTGTGAACTATTCAATCCAGTGGTACATCCAGCACGTTCCGGACAGGACGAAGATAACCCTCGGCCTACCGTTCTACTCCAGGAGCTTCGCCAACGTCCCGCCCGAGGATGATGGCCTCTACCAGCCATTCAGCGGAACCCCCGATGGAACGTGGGGACCGGCGAGCGAGACCTACGGCGTCATGGACTACTGGGACGTCGCCGAGAAGAACCAGAGCGCCGACTACGACTACCACTGGGACCCGATAGCCCAGGTGGCGTGGCTCTACTCTCCGGGCAAGAGGATATTCATAACCTTCGACGACCCGAAGGCGATTGGAATAAAGGTCGACTACGCCCTGCTCAACGGCATCGGCGGCGTCATGATATGGGAGATAACAGCCGACAGAAAGCCCGGAACCAACTCTCACCCGCTCCTCGACACGGTTCTCGACCGCCTTGGGGAGAAGCCGCCAGCGTGGATACCCGACACCTACTACATAGGCTCGAGCGTCCCGGCCAACCTCACCGTCCCGGAGCCAGGCTACGACAATAGCACCCAGACCGGAGGTTCAAGCGGCAACACCGGCGGAAACCAAACCGGTGGTGGAACGGGGGACAATCAGACCGGCGGCAACACTGGAGGGAACCAAACGAGTGGAAGCGGGAACGAGGCCGGCAGTATCGGAGACAACCAGACTTCCTCAGACCTCGTGAGGCCAGATGCGTTCAGCGTGAAGGTAACCGACTGGGGCAACACCGAATACGACGTCACCCTCGACCTCGGACAGAAGGTGGACTGGGTCGTCAAGGTTAAGCTGCGGGAGGGTTCTTCGGTCTCCAGCTCCTGGAGTGTCACTAAGGCTGAAGAGGGTGAGTACATCGTCTTCACGCCCGCGAGCTGGAACAAAGGGCCTACAGCAAGCTTTGGGTTCATCGCAACGGGAAGCAAGCCGGTCGAGGCGATGTACCTGTACGTCGACAATCAGCTCTGGGATGTGTGGCCCGAGAACGTAACCGTGAACGAGACCGCTGGAGGAACGGGGGACAACTCCACTAACACCGGAAACCAGACGGACACTGGAACTGGCGATTCAGGAGGCTCAAACAACT
>NZ_JALUYR010000074.1 GCF_027012695.1 Thermococcus sp. | reverse complement strand
CAGCTCTGGGATGTGTGGCCCGAGAACGTAACCGTGAACGAGACCGCTGGAGGAACGGGGGACAACTCCACTAACACCGGAAACCAGACGGACACTGGAACTGGCGATTCAGGAGGCTCAAACAACTCAACTGACACTGGTAACTCAGGTAACCAGACAGGGGACACCGACAGCGGCACCGGCGGAAATCAGACTGGAGGCTGGACTGGCGGGACTGGAGGAAACCAGACTTCTTCAGACCTCATCAAGCCCGATGCATTCAGCGTCAAAGTGAACGACTGGGGCAACACGGAGTACGACGTCACTCTCAACCTCGGGGCGAAGGTCGACTGGACTGTCAGGGTAAAGCTCGAAGACGGCTCGGCAATCTCAAGCTTCTGGAGCGTCAGCAAGTCCCAGGAAGGTGAGTACATCGTTTTCACCCCCGCGAGCTGGAACAAGGGGCCTACAGCAAGCTTCGGCTTCATAGCAACGGGAAGCAAGCCGGTCGAAGCGATGTACCTCTACGTTGACGGCCAGCTCTGGGACGTCTGGCCTGACAACGCAACTCCCGATAACCAGACTGGTGGAAGTGGTGGCAACCAGACGGGTGGAGATACTGGAGGCAATCAGACTGGAGGGGGAACGGGCGGTTCTGGAAACACCACGACCGGGAACACGACCTACGTTCCCGCGGGACCTGGACTTCCGGAGCACTTCTTCGCGCCCTACATCGACATGAGCCTCAGCGTCCACAGGCCGCTCGTTGAATACTACAACCTCACGGGAACGCCGTACTTCACGCTCGCCTTCATCCTCTACAGCTCTGCCTACAACGGGCCGTCGTGGGCCGGCGGAATACCGCTCGACCGGTTCCTCGGCGAGGTCAGGGACCTGAGGGAAGCTGGTGGCGACGTCATTATCTCCTTCGGTGGCGCCCTCGGACCGTACCTCTGCCAGCAGGCCCGGAGCGCGGAGCAGCTCGCCGACTGGTACATCCAGATAGCGGACCTCTACAACGCCACCTACTTCGACTTCGACATCGAGTCCAGCGTAGATGCAAACCTCCTCGCCGATGCCCTCGTCATCCTCCAGAGGGAGAGGCCGAACGTGAGGGTCAGCTTCACCCTTCCGAGCGACCCCGGAGCTGGCCTCGTGGGGGCGGGCTACTCGATAATCCAGACCATGAAGGAGAAGGGCGTCGAAGTGGACAGGGTTAATCCGATGACGATGGACTACTACTGGAAGCCGGCAAACGCCCAGAACGCCATAAGCGTCGCCGAACACCTCTTCACCCAGCTCAAGCAGATCTACCCCGAGAAGAGCGACGATGAGATATGGGGCATGATAGGCCTCACCCCGATGATAGGCACCAACGACGACAAGAGCGTCTTCACCCTCAGCGACGCCCAGCAGCTCGTCGACTGGGCGATCCAGCACGGGATACGCTCTTTAGCATTCTGGAGCGTTGACCGCGACCATCCTGGGCCAAGCGGACAGGTTTCGCCTCTCCACAGGGGGACGAGCGACCCGGACTGGGCCTTCAGCCACGAGTTCGTGAGGTTCATGACCGCCTTCGCTTCATACAGTGCCCCGGCTCAGGTCGCGGTTGCCGCGATCTGATC
>NZ_JALUYR010000073.1 GCF_027012695.1 Thermococcus sp. | reverse complement strand
TAGCCGAGACCGGTGCGAACGTTGTCTTCGTGCAGAAGGGCATTGACGACCTCGCCCAGCACTACCTGGCCAAGTACGGCATAATGGCGGTGAGAAGGGTCAAGAAGAGCGACATGGAGAAGCTCGCGAAAGCCACCGGCGCCAAGATCGTCACCAACGTTAAGGACCTCACCCCGGAGGACCTTGGAGAGGCCGAGCTCGTCGAGGAGCGCAAGATAGCCGGCGAGAACATGATTTTCGTTGAGGGCTGCAAGAACCCGAAGGCTGTGACAATCCTCATCCGCGGTGGTACCGAGCACGTCGTTGACGAGGTTGAGAGGGCTTTGGAGGATGCAGTCAAGGTCGTCAAGGACGTCATGGAGGATGGCTACATCCTTCCGGCCGGAGGCGCCAGCGAGATCGAGCTGAGCATTAGGCTCGACGAGTACGCCAAGCAGGTCGGCGGAAAGGAGGCCCTCGCGATAGAGAACTTCGCCGATGCGCTCAAGATAATCCCGAAGACCCTCGCCGAGAACGCTGGCCTTGACACCGTCGAGATGCTCGTGAAGGTCATCAGCGAGCACAAGAACAAGGGAATAGGCATAGGCATTGACGTCTTCGAGGGCAAGCCGGCCGACATGCTTGAGAAGGGCATCATCGAGCCGCTGCGCGTCAAGAAGCAGGCCATCAAGAGCGCCAGCGAGGCTGCAATAATGCTGCTCCGCATCGACGACGTCATAGCGGCGAAGCCCAGCAAGCCTGAGCAGAGCGGTGGCGGAATGCCCGGCGGCATGGGTGGAATGGGCGGCATGGACATGGGCATGTGATGCCCTTCCACTTCCCTTTTCTGACCAGCCAGTTTTATAAGCCGCTTCTCAGGAGTTTCTTTGGTGGTGGCATGTATCAGGTGAAGAAGAGTCCCGCTGGTTACATCTTCGACCTCCCGCGTGAGAGGATAGCCTTCCTCTTCATGGAGGACGGCACTTACGTCATGTACCACGATGAGAAAACGCTCTGCTATTCAACGGAACCCGTAAACGTTTCGAAGGAAGAGATAGAGCGCTTTGAAGAGACCGGCGAACCTCCGGACCTGATCAAGGCAGTTAAGTCCGGGAACTATCCGGAATCCTGCGTCGTTAAGGAGCTTCCGCCAATAGACGAGGATCTGAAACCTCTGAACCCCTCCAGAAAGTGCGTCGTGATATTCACCGGCTTCAGGGACACGGTGATAGACTACGTCGAGTGCGGGAAGGGGGTTCTGGCCGTTGCGAGGCTCGTTGACAAGCCGGAGAAGGTATGCCGCTTCTTCGGCCGGGGCAACTACAAGATAGCGGCGGTTAAGCTCAAGCGCGGTGAAGAATGTCTCCCGAGGGAGGAGTTCCTCCGCAGGATAGAGGAGTGCAGGGGGTGAGCCTATGGGACTCGGGCTCTGGCTCAGAACGGGCCTCCTGATGGCTGTACTCACCGGGTTGCTCATGGGCATAGGTTATCTCTTCGGTGGACCCAGCTGGGCCTTTACGATGTTCCTCTTTGCGATGGCATTCAACTTCATCACCTACTGGTACAGCGATAGAATCGTGCTTAGCTGGTACAACGCGAGGCTGGTGGATGAGTACGAGGCTCCTGAGCTCTACGCGATAGTGAGAAACCTCGCGGAGAGGGCGGGCCTTCCAACGCCGAAGGTCGCGATAGTGCCGAGTGAAACCCCGAACGCCTTCGCAACCGGGAGAAACCCCAAGCACGCGGTCGTGGCTGTGACCAGGGGTCTGTTAAAGCTCCTTAACCGGGATGAGCTTGAAGGAGTTATTGGCCACGAGCTGACGCACATCAAGAACCGGGACATACTCATAAGCACCATCGCAGCGGCGATGGCCGGTGCGATAATCCAGCTCGCCTACTGGGCCAGGTGGATAGCGATCTTCGGAGGCTTCGGAGACGACAGGGACGGGGACAACGTTCTGGTGGCGATTCTCATAGCCGTGCTGGCTCCAATCGCGGCGATGCTCATTCAGGCGGCGATAAGCCGCTCCAGGGAGTTCCTGGCGGACGAGGGTGGTGCAAAGATAAGCGGGAAACCCCATGCCCTTGCCAGCGCACTGATGAAGATAGAACAGGCCGTTAGGTACAGGCCGATGCGCGAGGGCAATCCCGCCACCGCGCATATGTTCATCGTCAACCCCTTCAGGGGGATGAGCATAGCAAACCTGTTCTCCACGCATCCCCCGACGGAAGCGCGTATAGAGCGCCTCAGGAAGATCGCACGGGAGATGGGGATCTACTTCTGAAGTCGTCTTTTATTTCCCAATATTGCCCATCGTTTGAAGTGAACGAAAGCTTTGTAAAGGCAAATTCCGGAGAGAGGGGGAGAGGTGATGGATTTGAAGATCTGGCTGTTCGTGAGGACAACATTCATGATAGCCCTGCTCACTGGCCTGCTGATGGCGATGGGCTACCTCCTGGGCGGAGCAAGATGGATGACCTATATGTTCTGGTTCGCGGTCATAATGAGCTTCCTCGCCTTCTGGTACAGCGACCAGCTTGTTATCAAGATGATGAAGGCGAGGATAGTGAGCAGGGAGGAGGCACCGCGGCTCTACGCGATAGTGGAGAAACTCTCCAAGCGGGCCGGTCTTCCGATGCCCAAGGTCGCGATAATAGACGACCCCACTCCCAACGCTTTCGCCACCGGGAGGAACGCCAAGAACTCCCTCGTGACCGTGACTACAGGGATCCTCGAGCTTCTCAACGAGGACGAGCTTGAGGGTGTCATAGGTCACGAGCTTACCCACATAAAGAACCACGACATCCTCGTCGGAACCATCGCCGGAGCGCTTGCGGGAGCGGTCGTCTACATAGCGTACATCACCAAGTACCTCGCGTTCTTCAAGGCAATATTCGGCGACCTCAGTCTCGACCGTTTCCTCTACGCGCTCCTGATAGCGATCACCGCTCCGATAGCGGCGGTGATAATCCGCTCCGCCATAAGCAGGAGGAGGGAGTTTGCAGCCGATGAAGGCGGGGCAAGACTCAGCGGCAAACCCTGGGCACTCGCGAGTGCACTCCTCAAGCTGGACGAGGCGGTGAAGAGGCTCCAGGAGGAGCAGAGGGCCAAGAAGAAGGCAAAGCCCCTCGGAAATCCCGGGCTGGCCCACCTCTTCATAATCAATCACTTCGAGGGCGACCCAGTAAGCAAGCTCTTCGCCACCCACCCGCCGACCAAGGAGCGCATAGCCCGCTTAAGGAAGATCGCGGAGGAGATGGGGGTTGAGTTCCCCTTCTGAAAACCTTTTTCCTACAGGACAACGCTCCTCGTCATCGCGCCGTCTATTATGAGAGTTGAGCCGAGCATGTATTCGGCTTCATCGCTCAGGAGAAAGGCCACTAGAGAGCCCAGTTCATTCCATCTCCCCGTCCTGTGGAGCGGTGTTCTGGAGAGCACTTCCCTCTCCCAGACTTCCTCAAAAGGCTTCCCCCTTTCCTCCGCCAGTGCCCTCAGGTTCTCCCTCGCGCCGGGGGTATCGAAGCTGCCGAGGAGAATGTTATAGGCCCTTATTCCGTGCTTCCCGTAGGTTCTCGAAACGCTCTTCGCCAGCTGAATTAACCCGGCCCTCGCAACGTCGGCCAAGACAAGCGGCGGCATGGGCTCCTTTATTGAGACGGAGTTGAGGTAGATAAGAACGCCTTTCCTCTTCTTCTCAAGCCAAGCCTGAACCAGGAGCGTTGTGAGATAACCGGGTGCAACGACGTGGAGCCCCGCTGCCTCGAGCCAGTCGTTGTAACCGGCTTCGTGAGCCAAACACGGCTCGCAGGAGACGTTCGGGGCGTTCCAGACGAGGGCATCAATTCCAGCCAGGATTTCCCGGGACTTTTCGACGAGGGTCTCAAGATCCTCCCGCTTCAAGAGGTTCGCCCTGACCCCATAGACTTCCCCGTAGCTCGAGAGCTCGTCGAGTGCCTTCCGGAGGTTTTCCTCATTTCTCGAGCTCACAACCACCCTGGCGTTCCTCTTCAAAAGCTCGCCCGCTACGTTGAAGCCTATGCCCCTCGACGATGCTGTTACGAGGACACCAATTCCTCCAAGGTCTACCTTCATCATGGGCTCCAATTCGCGAATTGGCTAATAACCTTTGTCCCATTGACGAATTAGGCTTCCCGAATTTGGATAGTTTCCGTCATTCTGGCAGGATTTTCGGGAAAAGAAACTTAAGGTGGAAAACCTTCGATTTTTTACAGATTTTTCGAAAACTCTTGGGGGTGATAAAGTGAAGTTCTACATCTGCAGGGAAAAGAGCGAGCCAAAGCCCTTCAGGATAGCGATCATCGGCGCCGGTCCGGCCGGTCTCACCGCGGCCGGCTACCTCGCCTGCAGGGGTTACGAGGTTCACGTCTTCGAGAAGATGCCCGAAGGCGGTGGAATGGTGGCCTTCGCCATTCCAGAGGTGAGAATCCCGATAAAGACCGTTAGAGAGGGTGTTAAAGACCTCGAAAGACTCGGTGTCAACTTCCACTTCAGGACGAAGGTGGTCTACGATTCACCGAGAGAGCTGGGCGATGAGTGGGCCGAGCACTTCATCTCCCTTGAAAGGCTCCTGAACGAGTTCGATGCAATACTCATAGCCACCGGTGCCTGGAAGCCGAGGAAGCTCAAGGTTCCGGGCGTTGAACTACCGGGCGTTTACGATGCCCTGACCCTGCTCCACCACATAAAGATGGCCAGGATAGGTTACTACTCCTGGGAGAGGATTCCCGACTTCAAGGGGAAGCATGTCGTGGTAATCGGAGCAGGATACACAGCGGTGGACGTTGCAATCGAGTCGAGGCTTCTCGGGGCTGAGAAGGTCACGATGGTCTACCGCCGCTCTTTAGAGAACAGCTACGCCAAGGCGGAGATTAGAAAGCTCATCAGCGAAGGGATTGAGTTCATAGAGTACGCCTCTCCTGTCAGGATACTGGGTAAGGAAAAGGCCCAGGGAGTCGAGTTCGCGAGGACGAAGATAGTCGAGGGAAGCGTTGTAACAACCGATGAGCGCTTTGTTATCGACGCGGACGTGGTTGCCTACGCCATCGGTCAGCTGCCCACGAGTCCGATTAGGGAAATCGTCTGTGCAAACGAGAAGATACTGAAGGAGGCGGGAATCTTCTTCGCGGGCGATGTTGTTGCCCCGAGAAACATCGGCGCGGCGATGAGGGAAGGAAAGGCAAGGGCCAGGGAAATCGAGGAGTGGCTCCTAAGTAAAGCTCCAAAGAAGGTCTTTCCCGTTCCGGTAACGGCGAGGCTGATAGGCTCGGTCGTCAACGGTAAATGCTGACGAAAGCTTTAAACGCCGCCTTCATTATCCTCCCTCATGACCGAGCCGAAAGACATCGTCCTTAAGGAGAGCGAAGAGGTTGAGGGCATTCCAGTAGAGGGGCCATGGCTTGACGAGGTTTCAAGCCTCGAAGAGGTTCTCGATTATTACGAAAGGATAGGCTTTCAGGCGACTCACCTTGGAAAAGCAATAGAAATCTGGAAAAAGGTCGAGAAGAGACGCGCTGAGGGGAAAGAAGTAAGGGTCTTTCTCGGCTATACATCGAACATAATCTCCTCCGGGCTGAGGGAGATAATAGCGTGGCTCGTCAAGGAGGGCAAGGTGGACGTTATAGTAACCACCGCGGGGGGAATCGAGGAGGACTTCATTAAGGCTCTCAAGCCCTTCATCCTCGGCGACTGGAACGTTAACGATACCTTAATGCGCGAGAAGGGCATCAACAGGATAGGCAACATATTCGTGCCCAATGACCGCTACATCGAGTTCGAGAAGTACATGATACCCTTCTTCGAGCGGGTTCTTGAGCTGGAAAAAGAGCGCGGGAAACCCCTGACGGCGAGCGAGTTCATCCACGAGCTTGGCAGATACATGGACGAGAAGCTCGGGAAGGAGAAGGAGCACTCTATAATCTACTGGGCCTACAAGAGGAACGTCCCGATATTCTGTCCGGCCATAACAGACGGCTCGATAGGGGACATGCTCTACTTTTTCAAGGAGGAGAGGGGCGATAGAGAGCTCGTCATAGACATCGCCAACGACATAGTGAAGCTCAACAACTTAGCGGTTACGGCAAAGGAAACAGCTTCAATAATCCTCGGCGGTTCCCTGCCGAAGCACGCGATAATAAACGCCAACCTCTTCCGCGGAGGGACGGACTACGCGATTTACATAACGACGGCAATCCCCTGGGACGGCTCGCTGAGCGGTGCTCCCCCGAGTGAAGGGGTGAGCTGGGGCAAGATAAGGGCAAAAGCGGACTACGTCGAGATATGGGGGGATGCAACTTTAGTGTTCCCGCTGCTGGTGTGGAAGGTGATGCGGGGTTAACTTCTTTCGTCCTTTTTCTGAACGATATGCGTGCATACCGTCCTCACATGAAAACGGTGGTTACAAGTGGATTTTGAGTTAGTCTTCAAGCTTCTCATACTCTTCAACGAGCTTCAAAACCACTTCATACAGCTCGTTTATCCTCTTCAGGCCTTCTTTGATAGAATGCAGGTTGAGCCTGTCGTACTTGTGAACTATGGCGTTTCTCAGGCCGTTGTAAGCTCTCAGGAGCGACGCCTCCCTCTCGCTGAGAACTCCCTTCTCCTCAAGCCTCGCTATGTTAGTGTAGTCGTCCTCGACCGTTATGCCTAGGTCTTTCGTTAGCATTGCCACAATGTCCATGGCAACGTCCACGCACACCTGGAGCGAATATCGGAGTGAGCGTGACATCGTCCTTTATCTCGTGACTCTCTATGAACTCGTACTCTTCCTCGAACTTCTCAAGCTTTTCCAAGTACCTCTGCCTTCTCACGGGCACGCCTCCTAAGTTTTATTTTTTCACTCACGCTCTTAAACCGGTTCTCCTTGATGCGGGGCTCCATGTCTTTCCAGAGTTTTCTGAACCGGTAGAAGTATTCGGAAAGCTCAAGCTCGTCGCCGTAGATTACCCTGTGGTTTCTGATGACATCTATCTGGATGTAGAGCGGAAGTTCCTCGAAAACCTTCACGTCGTACTTTCCACCGAGCTTTTCAAGAACCCTCTCGTAAGTCCCCGGTTTTGGCTTCACTAGGCAGATATCAACGTCGCTCCGTTTTGTTGCCTCTCCTTTAGCGTATGAGCCATAGAGGAGTATCCCCATGCAGTCATCTTTGAATGGCCTGAAGTCCCTGCGGAGCTGTTCTATAATGGACACGCCACCACCAAGGGATTTTTAATAAAATTGTTACATAAATGGTTTGTGGTGCCAGTTTGTCCTAACAATCAAAAAACTCCAACACCTTATCCTCTCCGCCCGGAAGAACCAAAGGCCTCGACAGGTGCTTCCTCGCATCGGGGGGAACCTCGTAGATTTTCCTCTCTAACTCCCGGGGCACCTCAAAGGGAATTAACTTCTTCGGCATTCTATACCCACAGCGCTTGCATTTCAAATAGTCCCCTTTGCTCTTCATCGTTCCTCCGCATCTGGGACATTTCGGCTTTTTGAACTCGATTTTGGGAACGAGCTTCACCGGGTAGAACTTTTCGAGGTTGAGCGTTAAAACCCCTTCGTGCTCCTTAACTCCACCAGCCGCGATAATCTCGTCTCCGGGCAGGAGCTTTCTCACGTAGTTCCTGAACTTCTTGGTTGGCTCAAAGGCCGCAACCCTAATCCTCCCGGTGTCATCCTCAAGCTCGAAGAAGACGTGCCTGCCAACCTCCCAGTAAGGGCCAGCAACTCTTCCCCTCACGACCGCGCTGTCGTAAAGCTTGAGCTCGCCGATTTTCTTCGGAGTTAAATGGTCGTCGGTGTTCTGGTTGGTCTTGTAAATCTGGTAGAATGCAACAGGCTCAAGGAACTCAACGCGCTCGAAGACCTGAACGACTTTTCCCTTATCAATCCCCCTGATTCCCACCAAGACGGGGTCCTTTCCGTGGGGCGTTATCAAAACGCTCCGCTTGTAGGGGTCAACGTTGTCGTAGCTGAAGGGGTAAGCCCAGCTATCTGCCAAAAAGACGCTCTCCGCGTTTACCCTTCTCGGCGTTCCCCAGTTTTCGGGCTCGCGATAAGCTAAAAGCTCGTAGGTGAAGCGCTTGAGAGGATAGCCTATCGAAGCGAGCGCCCCTATTATCCCCCTCCCCAGCTTGAACTTGAAAACCTCAGCCCCAACCCTTCTGGCAACTTCCTCGGCCTCTTCAATCGTAACGTGCTCCCTCAGGGCTTTAATCGAGAACTCGCGGAGCTCTCTTGGGATATCCCCCTCAAGGAATGCAACGCCGGGGTTGGTATTCTCGTGAGTGAAGTCGGCGAGCTGGTTTACGTAAAAGAGGACGGTGTCCTTGATTTCCGGGATAACGTCATCCTTCGCCTCGAAGCTCATCGAGACCGCTCCGTTGCCCCGGGTTTTGTAGGGGATGTTCGGGTTGAGCCTTATCAGTCTAGGCAAATCCACGGGCTCCGCTACCCTTGAGAGCTCGCGGTAGAGGAGCGCGCCGAGGTAGGTCGTGCACATGCCGTTTGGTGAATCCGTGTCGTCGATGCCGATGTGGATGAGCATGTTTGGGGGAAATGCGATGGAGTTTAAAAATCAACCGCCCTGAACCTCTCGTAGAAAAGAACGTCAACAAAGCCCTCACCGGGCACGTATTGGTGTTTCCTCAGCCTTCCCGCGGGCTGGAAGCCGTTTTTCTCGAGTATTCTGATGGAGGCAACGTTGGGCTCGTAGACCCTGGCGTAGACCTTTCGTAGGTTGAGCCAGTCGAAGGCGTATTCCAGGGCCAGTTTTACTGCTTCGCTCCCGTATCCCCTCCCCCAGTGCTCCCTCGCCAGGAAGTAGCCGAGCTCGGCGTGACCGTTGTGGTGATCTATACGGTGGAGGCCGACCAGTCCCAGGGGGGAGCTCGAGGAGTTCTCAATGACCGCGAAGACCTTTTCGCTCCTCTTTTCCCGCCTCAGGGCCTCGTACCACTCGAGCTCATCCTCGTAGAAGAACACCTCCTCCGGGAAGGAGAGGTACCTTCTAACCTCGCGGTCGTTGTACCACAGCCAGACCCTTCGAAGATCCTCCCTGAGGAGCACTCCCAGAGAGACGGAACCGCCCCTGATCACCACGGGTCTCATCCGAACACCTTAAGTTTATTAAGCCCTTCGCGTATTTAAAAGTGATGGAGAGGGAGAGACTCATAAAAACCGTCGAGGCAATACTCAGGGAGTCGGGAATGCGAACGGCCAGGCTTGAGTTTCGGGGGTCGTGCTTCGACCTGGTCGCGAGCGGGTTATTCACCCTGCTGTTCATCAAGGTGGCCCTCAACATTGACACCGTAACCGGGGAACAGGCCGAGGATCTGAAGCGTCTGGCCAGCTTTTTCAACGCATCCCCAATAATAGTTGGTCTCAAGACAAAGAACGCCGAACTGGAGGAGGGGGTCGTCTACGAACGCTTCGGAATCTATGCGCTCAGGCCCGAGACCCTCTACGATATCCTCATCGGAAACGAGCTTCCAGCTATCTTTGCCGAGCGCGGCGGTCTCTACGTGCGGGTCAACGGCCCCCTGTTAAAGCGCCTCCGTGAGGAGCGCGGCTATTCGATAAACGAGCTGGCCCAGTTACTCGGTGTCTCGCGGAAGAGCCTGATAAACTACGAGCGCGGTGAGCAGGCCGTTTCCCTTGAGGTTGCGCTCCGTCTGGAGGAGCTTTTTGATGAACCCATAGCCAGGCCGATAGACGTTCTGAACTCCAGAGTAGAGGCCAACCTCGACGTCAACCCGGAGACGCCCCTCGAAAAGGAGATCTTCGACCGCCTGAAGAAGCTCGGCCTCGGAGTCGTCAAGGTGAAGAAGGCCCCCTTCAACGCGGTCTCAAGGGAGAACGAGTTCAGGATCCTGACCGGAATAGACCAGCGCAAGACCCGCTCAACTGTAAAGAGGGCTGAGATGATGGCCGAGGTGGGGAAGATCATCAACTCCGACGGCGTTTTCATACTGGAGAAGGCGAAGACGGAGGTTGTCGGGAACGTCCCCCTGATCCCGAAGGAGAGCCTTGATGAGGTTAGGGACGTGGATGAACTTGTGGATCTCATCGAGGATCTAAAGAAGGAAGTACGAAAGGAGCTCTTTGGCTGAACTCCCGTCAGCTTCTGGCTCCTCCGACAGCTCAGCCGAATATAACCTTCTTCCAGACCTCCCTGAGCTTCGGTACGTACTCCTTCGGCGAGGCTATTAAAACGGCCCATCTCGGAGTCTGGCGCCTCTTCAGTGCGTTCGCCAGGGGGGTTACCTTCGTTAGAGGCTGAACCTCACCGTTCCCGAGGAGGACGTTTATCTCGGTCGATTTGAGCCTCGGCTCGCTGAGCATCAGGTCGGCTATGCTGAACTCGAGGATCACTTCGCCTTCCCTCGCTCCAACGGCATCCGCCAAAGCGCGCTCCATCTCCTGCCTCCTCTTCACGTTCCTGTAAGCTGTTAGAAGCTCCCTCTTCTCCTCGGCACTCAGTTCATCGGCGTTCGCGAGGACGGCGGCCTTGTAGAGCTCGCGGTACTTCACCCTCCGAACCATCTCCGCGGGAAGGCCCTCCAAATCCTCAAGCTCGACCAGAACGCGGCAATCTATCATCCTCCAGAAGTCCCAGAGGTGGCCCTCCTCGAGGGCGAACTCCAGAGCCCTGGTCAGCATTCCCTCTGCTATCTTAACCGTGTGATGGAAGTAGACGCGCGAGTACATCAGCGAGCGTGCCACCATCATGCCCTCCACAGCTTCGACGCCCTTTTCATCCACCACGAGCTCTCCATTGTGGATTCTGAGCACCTTCAGAAGCCTCTCAAGGTCGATTATGCCGTGGGCAACCCCGGTGTAGTGGGCGTCCCTTATGAGGTAGTCGAGCTGGTCCACATCAACGTCCCCGTGGAGCATCTGGCCGAGGTAGCGTTTCCTGGCCCTCCCGACGATAAGGTTCGCGACGTCTTTGGGAGTAAAGTCGTAGCCGTAGCTCTCGATTATCCCCGGGATTCTTCCCCCGTTCTCGCTCTCGGTGATGTTTATCCGCCCGAGGATTATGTCCTGGCCGAGGTGCATGTGGTCGCGCTCTTTAACGTAGTGCTTGTAGATACTCTCGAAGGTGTGGCTGAAAGGGCCGTGGCCGATGTCGTGGAGGAGCGCGCCGACCTGGAGGAGCATGCTTTCGTCCTCGCTCAGCCCGACCTCACTGGAAAGTCTCCTGGCGATGTTCCACGCGCCGAGGGAGTGCTCGAAGCGGCTGTGGTTCGCGCCGGGGTAGACGAGGTAAGCCAACCCGAGCTGCCTTATGTGTCTCAGCCTCTGGAACTCTGGTGTTTTAACGAGGTCGAGGATGAGTCCGGTTAGCTTCATGCTCCCGTGAATCCCGTCGTGAATAATCTTCCCATCCATCGGCACCACCGCTGGAGATTTGAGAAGGGACTTAAATAAGTTTTCGGCATTGTGACAACGGTGCACTGAGGTGAAAAAGGAAAGAGAGCTTTTCCAGGGTCTCAGAGGTCCCTGCCGACAATGTATATTCTCTTCGTCTTGCCGAGCCTCTTCGGAAGGTCCGCGCGGAGCTTGTCGATTGGGACGGCCTCTATCACGAGTTCCGCCTGCCTGGACTCCTCGACCTCGTAGCGGACCGGGTTGTTGGCTTCGTATATGAGCTCCCTCACCTCGTCCTCTATTCCAGCTGGTTTTTTGTCCCTGTATGCGACGCGAATTACTGCCTTTGGCTTTGGATTCTGCGGCGAGAGGGGATGGTAGATTATCACGAAGTCAAGGAGATCGGGGTGGTTGTAGACTATCTCCATCACCTGATCTATGTGGAGCTTTGCTCCGGCGAGGCTTATCACGTCCTTGAGACGGATTATGTTCCTGACCCTTCCCCTTTCTATCCTCGCGAGGTCGCCGATGTCGTAGTTGAAGAGCGGGAGGCCCGTCAGCTCTCCCTCGCGCATCACCTTGGTTATGTATATTCGCTTGTACTGATCGTAACCGTCCTTCGTGTCCTTCAGGACCACTATAGACTCCGTGAACTCGAAGGGAGAGCTAGTCTTTCGCGTCACCACACGGTAGCCGGTTATTGCATCCTCCGTGGAGCCGAAGTTGTCTATGATGACCGCGTTGGGGAACAGCTCCAGCGTGGCCTTCGCGAGCTCCGGTGTGAGGGTTTCGCCGCCAACGACTATCGTCTGGATGTCGTTCCTGATTGACTCCGGCAAGATGAGGCCCAGGTTGTATGCTGTTGCCGTGAGACAGAAGAGTGCCGTCGGCTGGATGTCCTTCAGTTCCTTGAGCAGCATCTCCCGGTCGAGTAGGTATCTAACGGGCACCTGGTAGTAGGCCGATCTGGAGTTAACGGCTTCAAGACCACCGTAGGCGAACATCCCGGAGGACGATGGTAGCGGTGGGAAGAAGGACGCTATCCTGTCGCCTTTGTCCAGGTGTTTTCTGACCCAGGCCTCTATCTGCCTTCCCGTTCTCATGCGGTCGTCCCTGGTGTATGGGATCCTCTTGGGCTTTCCCGTTGTCCCGCTCGTTCTCATGACGGTGTGGAAGAGGCCGGGCTCCCGGACGTAGTCGGGCCATATCTCCCGGATCCTGTACAGATCGTGGGGCTTTATACTAACTCTGTCCGTCAACTCGGCCAGATCCCGGGGAGTTATGGCTTCAACATCTACTTCCGAAAACTTCTCCCTCCAGAAAGCCGTCGTTTCCACGGCCTTCCTCACGGTGTACCTGAGGTCCCGCACGCCGGCATCGTCGGTTTTTCCAATCACCAGGGTCACGAACGTTCACCGAATAGGATGTATTGCAAACTACTATTTAACTCTTGGCATTTCTCCCAATTCCCTGGGGGGTGGTTTAAAAAAACCTAAAAAACCTTTTATACTTCCCGGCCGGAGTTATACCTATGAAATACGAAACACTAATTGAAGAGGTTCAAAGGGACCCCCTGGGCATCGGTGACGAATGGGCCAGGGAGTACCTCAGGGATGTGTTCGAGTTTCACTTTGAGAGAACCCCCTACTGGAGGAGCGTTGCCGAAAGATTGAAGCCCGATCTAGACGAGATCTTCCAGGGAAGCCTGGTGGAGGTGGTCGAGAACATCTTCAACGCGGGTCTCACAGTTGACGAGGACTACCTGAGGGCCCGCTGGGTGGACTTCGTTCCCGATGGTTACCACGGCAGGATACGGTTCTACCAGTCCTCCGGTACGACCAGGGAGAGGGCCATTGGCCACTGGGACGCGGACTACCTCAGGATCCTGCACCCCTACCTGAGGGCGGCCCTGGACGGTATCTACGGTCTCGCAGAATTCTACGATCTGGATCACCGGATGAGGGCAATAGCTCACGGACCCTACGGCTGGTACCAGGACGAGATAAGTGAACTGGTATGGAGCTACGGGGGAATGCTCTACTTCATCGGGATGGAAACCGACGGCCTCAAGAGAATCCTCAGGGAACAGGGGCTCGATGCAGTTTTGAGGCTTCTCGACCCGCTCGTGAGGTACACCCGGCGCGTTATGGAAACCGACAGGATAAACACGGTCCGCTCGGCGCCGCAGCTGATGTCCCTCTTTGAACCCTACAGGGAATCCATCGAGACGGCCATAATAAGCGGGGTTGGAATAACAAACGAGTTCTTCGAACACCTGTCCGAGCTCTTCGAGAACACCCGCCTCATACCCCTCTACGGCTACTACCTCTTCGGGGATCTAGTGGGCGTTCATCATCGCGGTGAGTTCCGGTACTATCCCAACAGGCCTGCTACCATCGTCTTTCCGATGGAGATGCGAGACGGAGAGTACAGGGTGGTCGGACGCGGTGAAAGGGGCAGGGTTGCCTTTGTGATCGCCAGGCCGGAGGTTCTCGTTGTGAAATTCGAGGACGAAACCGCCACCCGGGTTCCGCCGACGGGTCCTTTCAGGTGGGACGGGTTCGGGGATCCCTCCAGGGAAGTGAGGTGAGGCGGTTGGACGGGACTCGGACCCTGCTCTTCCTCGAGGCCTCCATAGTCATGGGAGCGGATCTCCTTGCAGCAGTTCTGATATTCCGGATATACCTTCGCAACAGAAGGCGCTCCGCACTGGCCTTCTCCATGGCGTGGCTCTTCGATTTTATATTCGTCCTCTCCGCCGCCCAGCAGACCGAGATCTGGCAGATGGTCGGCCTCATAAGCCTCCCCGTGTTCTCGGGTCTGATCTTCTACGGTTCCGTGAAGTTCCTCGAGGAGGAATCCCTCAACGTTCAGCACAGCATCCTCGCCTTCTTCTCCCTGATGCCAGTTGCCTTTATCCTCTATATCTTCGGAGTGTACGCCTACACAAAGGACCCCCTGTGGACGGCCACCACCGCCACCGCCCTCGGAATCAGCGGTGTTTTTGTCGTTGCCGGCGGACTGCTCCTCATGGAGGTTGAGGAGATATACCAGAGTGCCGTCAGATATCTGTACATCGGGATAATACTCTTCGGTCTCCATCTGATCCCAGCGGCCCTCTTCGGAAAGGAGGTGTGGTACGGGACCATCGGCTTCACCATGTCAACGATTCTAATAGTCTTCATGGTCTGGGCGATGGTAAAGCTTACCTCTTCCGAGAAGTTCCAGCCTCCTAGAAACGGCGGCCCCCAGCGGAAGGTGGACATCAAGCCGGGAGCCATGGTGGTGGATCCGGGGGAGTACCGGCAGCTCAAGGAGAAGCTCAGGGACATGCCGGTGCTGGCCTTCGTGAGGGACATAAGCGACGTCCCGGAGAAGTGGCAGACCTACTTCGTTACCACCGTGCCCTTCAGGGGGGACTTCAAAACAATAAACCCCACGAACCTCGCCAAGATGACCGAACTGTCCTACCAGTACCTCGAGAGCTTTGCTCAGTCTGGCGGACAGGGGGTAATCGTCATTGACTGCTTCGAGTACCTGACGATATACAACCAGTGGGAGAGTCTGATGAAGTTCATGGCCAAGCTGAGGGATTTCGTGATAGTCAACAGGGGCACGCTCATAGTCGTCGTAGACAGGGACAGCCTCGAACCCCAGAAGTACTCCCAGCTCAGAAAACTCCTGGGGTAAGGGCAGGTTTTATATACCTGCCTCCCTAACTTCCAAGTGCCCCCGCGCGAGGACCCCGGGGAGAATGAACCGGGGGGCGATGCGGGGGCTACAGCCCGGTCTCAGCGAGGTCCCCGCGGGAGGGCCTTCCGCGTTACGGAGCGCGATGACCGCGGGAAACCCAGACCGGGCACAGAAGGCCCGCTCGGGTTAACCCGTCCAATTTTGCCCGCTGGCTGGGATGAGGACGGGGGTTACGGGCGGGCCACACCAGATGTTCCGTCCCTTTCCAGATTTGTTCTACTCTTACCGATGGTATGCAATATATGGAGAGAAAACGTTATTAACATCAATGTCCCTAAATGTATCGCAATGACCCGGACCGTCCCCACGAAAAACTCCGCAAGGGATGTTCGCGAACTGATACCCTGGATAGACAACACGCCGATGAGATCCATTCTGGAGAACGCCGAGAGGATCGCCGAGTTGAAAAAAACTGATGAAACTGAGGGAGACACCCCCCTCGACCTTCCCGATGAGTTAAAGGGAATACTCAAGACCCCCAACCTGCAGAGGCTCATGGAAAGGATAATCTAGTAGAGGGTCACCCAGACTTCTTCCCCCTCAAGATAGCCCTCGCTGTCCTCGGGGATTCCTATGTACCCGTTGCTCTCCACGAGGGAGCTTATTATTCCGCTTCCCTTCTTGCGTATCGGCCTCGCTTTACCGTTCTCATAGTGAACTTTGACGAACTCGTACCTGCCGAGCTGGCTCGGAACCCTCTCCACGAGCTTCGCCCTGACCCTGACCTCGTATTCCCTCGCACCGACGAGCTTCGCTAGGGCGTGCTTGACGTAGAGGTGGAACTGGGCAAACACCGCAGCAGGATAGCCGCTCATGACGAAGGTTCTATCGCCGTAGCCTATCGGCCTTCCCGGCTTTATCGTCGTCCCGTGGAAGAGCAGGTTGACGAAGCGGTGCGCGAAGTCCTTATCGCCGAAGGCAGAACCGCCCGTGACGAGGACGAGATCACACTCCTCCCTGGCCTTTTTTATCGTCTCCCCAATCCTCTCCTCGTCATCGGGGATTAAGCCGTAGAACTTCGGCTCGCCGAAGTACTGCCTAACCAGACCTTTCAGCATAACCGAGTTGCTGTCGAGGATCTTGCCGGCTTTTAGCGCTCCCTCATCGAACTCCTCAATGAGTTCGTCCCCGGTGACGATTATACCTACGAGGGGTTTTCTCTTCACCCCCACGGTCTTAAAGCCGAGGCTCTTGAGGAGGGCCAAATCCTGGGGCCTCAGGATCTGTCCCTTTCTGAGAACGAGTTCACCCTTCTTCACGTCCTCCCCGGCGAAGGCAACGTTCTGGCCGGGGGCAACTGGCCGAAGAACCCGTATTATGTCCCCATCACGCTCCGCCATTTCCTGCATCAAAACCGCGTTGGCCCCATCAGGTATCTTCGCCCCGGTGGTCAGTTTCACTGCAGTGCCGGGTTGCACCCTTGCATTACTCTCCTCCCCGGCCACGATCTCATCGATGACCCTTATCTCAACCGGCCGGTACTCCCTCGCCTGGAATGTGTCCTCTGCCCTTAAGGCGTAGCCATCAACGGCTGCCCTGTCGAAGGGAGGGCTGTCGATGGGTGAGACCATATCCTCCGCGAGAACCCTACCAAGTGCCTTATCAAGGGGAACCTCCTCCGCATCTCCAATCTCCTCAATGTCCCCCAGCATGAGCCGGAGGGCTTCCCTGTAAGGAGTCAGCTTCTTGAACTCCCTCATATCACTCACCCGCGTGCTTCAGCACGTGGCCCCCTTCGTTGAGAATAATCCTAATTCCGGTCTTCGCTGCACCGAGGCTTCCGGGGAGGCAGAACACCGCCATCGCCCTGCCCGAGCTTTTGATGATTCCCGCTGTGGCCCTGCTCATGACCGCGGCGGTCCCAATCTCTTCATAGCTCAAGAGCCTGAATATCTCACCGAAGCCCGTCAGTTCTTTGTCGAAGAGCGGCCTGACGCTCTCTATCGTGACGTCCCTGGGGGCAACACCAGTTCCTCCAGAGGTGATCAGCACGTCCGCCCCCGCCCTGAAGGCGTTGACCACCGCCCCCACGATTTCCATCTTCTCATCCGGAACGACGGCGTAGTAAACCCTCTCATGGCCGGCTTTCTCAAGCTCCTCAATCAGGAACCTTCCGCTCTTGTCCTCCTTCTCGCCCCGGCTCGCGGTGTCGCTGACGGTCACAACGGCGAACTTGAACCTTTTCGGGGCCTTCCCCCTGTGCTCCTCAACACCCATGCTACCACCTCCGTAAACTTTTCCCGGGACTTAATAACCTTTCAGCAAACGGAAGGGTTTAACAAGATTGGGACGGGGGACTCGCTGTCACTCTCTCCAATCGGGTATCGATCCAAAATCTTTTTAAACCCCTGTCCACCTCTATACCCCGGTGGTGCCTATCGTCCACCGTGGTGCATATTTCAATCCCTGAACTCAATGCATTCCGCCCTTCTGGGGTAGTCCCGATTCCAGCACCACCGTCAAGGTTTTTAAGCCACCCTTCTGAGGTTATCCCATCTTTAAAAAACCGAAAAGGTGATTGCTATGCTCCCCAAGAACTACAACCCCAAAGAGGTTGAACCCAGATGGCAGAAGTTCTGGCTCGATGAGAAGGTTTACAAATACGAGCTCGACGAAAAGAGACCGAGCTACGCTATAGACACTCCTCCGCCGTTCACGAGCGGAACGCTCCACCTCGGCCACGTTCTGAGCCACACCTGGATTGACATAATCGCGCGCTACAAGAGGATGACCGGCTACAACGTTCTCTTCCCGCAGGGCTTCGACAACCACGGTCTGCCAACCGAACTGAAGGTCGAGAAGGAGTTTGGAATAAGCAAGGACCAGCCGGAGAAGTTCCTCCAGAAGTGCGTCGAGTGGACGTGGCAGGCCATCGAGGCTATGAGAAACCAGTTCATCCGCATAGGGTATTCAGCGGACTGGGATCTTGAGTACCACACGATGGACGACTGGTATAAGGCCGCAGTGCAAAAGTCCCTCCTCGAATTCTATAAGAAAGGGTTGCTTTACCAAGCCGAACACCCCGTCTACTGGTGTCCGCGCTGCAGGACGAGTTTAGCAAAGGCTGAGGTCGGCTACGTCGAGGAAGAGGGTTACCTCTACTATATCAAGCTCCCCCTGGCTGATGGAAGCGGTCACGTGCCGATAGCAACCACTAGGCCCGAGCTGATGCCGGCATGTGTCGCTGTATTTGTTCATCCAGACGACGAGAGGTACAAGAACGTCGTCGGCAAGAAGGTGAAGCTCCCGATATTCCAGCGCGAAGTCCCTGTTTTAGCGGATGAAGACGTTGACCCGAGCTTTGGAACCGGAGCGGTCTATAACTGTACCTACGGTGACGAGCAGGACGTTGTCTGGCAGAAGCGCTACAACCTGCCCGTAATCATTGCCATCAACGAGGACGGAACGATGAACGAGAGGGCAGGTCCTTACAAGGGCCTCAAGACCGAGGAAGCGAGAAAGAAGATAGCCGAAGACCTTGAGAAGATGGGTCTCCTCTACAAGAAGGAGAAGATAAAGCACCGCGTTCTGAGGCACACCGAGAGGAGCTCCTGTATGGCACCCATTGAACTCCTTCCAAAGAAGCAGTGGTTCATAAAGGTGAAGGACTTCACAGACGAGATAGTCAAGGTGGCAAAGGAAATCAACTGGTATCCGGAAGATATGTTCCTCCGCCTGAAGGACTGGGCAGAGTCGATGGACTGGGACTGGGTCATAAGCAGGCAGAGGGTTTTCGGCACGCCGATTCCCTTCTGGGTCTGCGACAGCGGTGAGATAATCCTCCCCGACGAGAAAGACCTGCCCGTGGACCCGCGCTTCGATAAACCGCCGAGGAAGTGCTCCGACGGAAGCGAGCCGAAGCCCGTAACTGATGTCCTCGACTGCTGGGTTGATTCCAGCATAACCCCGCTGATAATAAGCAGGTGGCACGACGCTATAAAGGGCGACGAGGAAGGAAAGCGCTGGTTCGAGCACAACTTCCCGACCGCTCTGAGACCCCAGGGAACGGACATCATAAGGACGTGGGCCTTCTACACGATATTCAGGACGTGGGTTCTCACCGGGGAAAAGCCCTGGAAGGACATCCTCATCAACGGTATGGTCGCCGGGCCTGACGGAAGGAAGATGAGCAAGAGCTACGGCAACGTCGTTGCTCCGGACGAGGTCATTCCAAGGTATGGAGCCGATGCTTTAAGGCTCTGGACGGCCTTGGCCCCACCCGGCGAGGACCACCCCTTCAAGTGGGAGACGGTTGACTACAACTACCGCTTCCTGCAGAAGGTCTGGAACATCTACCGCTTTGCAGAGCGTCATTTGGAAGACTTCGACCCCGCCAAAGCGCCAGCCGAGCTTGAACCCCTCGACCGCTGGATTCTCTCAAGGCTTCACAGACTCATCAAGTTCGCCACGGAGGAGATGGAAAAGTATCGCTTCAACCTGCTCACGAGGGAGCTCATGACCTTCGTCTGGCACGAGGTTGCGGACGACTACATCGAGATGATCAAGTACCGCCTCTATGGAGACGACGAGGAGAGCAAGCTCAAGGCCAAGGCGGCGCTCTACGAGTTGCTCTACAACACCATGCTCCTGCTGGCTCCCTTCGTGCCCCACATAACCGAGGAGCTTTACCAGAACCTCTTCCGCGAGAGGGTTAAGGCAAAGAGCGTCCACCTCCTTGAGTGGCCGAAGTTCAGGGAGGATAGGATTGACGAAAACGCTGAAAAACTCGGCGAGCTGGCCAGAGAGATAGTTGGGGCCATTAGGCGCTACAAGAACAGCCACGGTCTCGCTTTGAACGCGAAGCTCAAGCACGTTGCCATCTACTCCACCGACTCCTACGAGATGCTCAAGACTATAGAGAAGGACATCGCCGGAACCATGAACATCGAGAGGCTCGAGATTGTCAAAGGAGAGCCGCAACTCGAGGAGCGCATCATCGAGATAAAGCCGAACTTCAGAACGGTTGGCCCGCGCTATGGAAAGCTCGTGCCGAAGATTACCGCCTATCTCAAAGAGAACGCGGAGGAAGTGGCGAAAGCCCTCAAGGAGCGCGGAAAGGTTGAATTTGAGGTTGAGGGAGAAAAGGTAGAGCTTACCAAGGACGACGTTGTCGTAAAGAAGGCCGTCTTCAGCGAGGGCGAGGAGGTTGAGACCGCGGTCGTTGGGGATGCAGTGATTCTCTTCTTCTGACTTTACCCTTTTGATCCGGTGTCCAGGGATGGTGTACACTACCGGGAGGGATTTTCGTGAACTCAGAACTGTCTTCAGAGTGGTGTGCGGTTTTTATTGATGGTGGGTATCTCGGCAAGGTTTTAAAAAGTGAGTTTAAGGAAGTGAGGATAGATTTCCTCAAACTGTCGGAGAGAATATGCCCCGGAAAGAGATTGAGGACATACTATTACAACGCACCCCCGTACCAAAGCAATCCTCCCACCCCGGCGGAAAAGGAGAGATACTTCAAGGCAATGAGATTCTTCAACCATATTGATCGCCTCGAACGTTTTGAGGTAGTCTATGGCAAAACCGTAAAGCGCTATACCTCCGAAGGAAAAGAGTACTTCACTCAAAAGGGCGTCGATGTCAGACTGGCGGTGGATCTGGTACGTCTTAGCTGGGCAGGCCATATAAAGATTGCAGTTCTCATTGCGGGGGACAATGACTTTGTACCCGCAGTGAAAGCCGCAAAAGATGCGGGAGTCATAGTGAAACTGTATTACTCAAGGAACAACTCCTCTGAGGAGCTCATATCCGCCGTTGATGAGGCCGAAGAGATAACCCGAGAGTTAATCAACGAGTGCAAAAGGTATTAGCCCATACCTTTCAGCAGTTATAACACAGCATCGCGGCCTTCCTGAGGAGCAGGACGCGGTAGAGTTTGCCGTTTATGATCTTCGCGTTCGATATCTTGTTGAGGTGGTGTATCCTTCTTCTTTCTAAGGCTATGAGGTCAAGCTCCCGGAGAACCTTCACGAAGTCCTCCCAGCGGATTTTGAGCCATTGGGAATATTCATCGAAGAGCTCCTTCTCCACAACGCGGTAGATTCTCCCATCCACCCTGTAGCGGATTGCCCTCTTTGGCAGCTCCTTCCTCAGGCGCCAGCGCGCGTGTAGAGGCTCCTGCATCTCGTAAACCGCCAGGTCCATGCTCTTCCCTTCCACCATCATCTTGAGGACTATGCCGAGGATGCGGTTTATCCTGTCCGGGACGCCAACGACATCACCTTTGAGAACGATCTTCCTTCTCCGGACCCTTATCCCGGCTTTCTCCAGCTCCTCCCCTATCTTTGGGGTCAGCTTTTTCTCCCCTCCGGTGTCCACTATCCCACCTATTACGAACGCCCTAACGTCGAAGTCCTTCTCGCTTAAAACCTCATCTGCCCAGGGGTCAAGGAGAACGACCTCATCTATCCCCTTTTCCATTAAAAACTCCGCCGTCGAGCTCCCATAAGATGTTATCCTATCAAGGGGACCGTGGAACATCTTCCTGAACTCCTCGTTGGCCCACGTTACTGCAAGCTCTTTTCCAGTGAAGTAGTCCCTCAAAAGGCCGTAGCACTGGTTAATCTGGAGGCAGACCTTGCCCTTCTCCTTTTGAGTGTGTCTGTCCCAGAGCTGGAGGTCAACTATGAAGTAGGGCCAGTCCGGGAGTTTTGAGCGAAGTTCCTCGGGTGAGAGAACCATCTCGAACTTGTCCTTCATGCAGAGCGGGGCGTAGGCGTAATGGGAGCCCTCGACGCGCTTTCCTTCGAGATCCCAGGCCACGGCGGTCTTCTCCGGGACCCTGAAGATCGCCCCTTTCCCGTGGACTATCTCTATCGCTATGTCCTGGAGTCTGTTCCTCGACTTCCTGAATCGCTTCGAGAGGGTTCCAATGCTCTCAATCCCCTTCTCCTTCAGCGCTTCCCTGAAAACATCGGCGAGGGTTTTCATAGCCATCGGTTGTGCCTTGGGGCGGGGGTTAAAAAGGTTGCTGGGCGGGTTATACGAAAGATTTTTAAACGCTCGCCCTTCCCTAATATCGAGCCCCGGTGGTGTAGCCCGGTCAAACATGCGGGCCTTTCGAGCCCGCGCCCCGGGTTCAAATCCCGGCCGGGGCACCATAAGAAACTTTGCCTTCGCAAAGTTTCATCAAAGTTCGTAACTCTTCTCGAAAACGCATTTATTAGCAGAGTTCTGTAACTCAAAACCTTTACTCTAAGTGGGAACCTTTCACAAGCTACCCCAGATGGTTTACACTGAAAAGACGCCCAAAGGGCGTCAAAAGAAAACAAACCCCTATCTGGGGAACTCGAAGAGCGTTCCCAAACATTACGGTCAGAAACTAAATGCAAGAACCTCTAAATGCCCATTTTTAAGAGCTACAAACTTTTCACCAGCATTTCTCAAAGGCTGTGAGCGAAGTTTGACTGAGGGTTGCATGTCGCTTCTAAAAAATTCCCAGTTTTAGGAAGGTTTACTCCTTCACTTGCCGATGTCTAGTGTTTTACTGTGGGGATAACGCCCGAAGGGCGTTAAGAAGAAGTCGAAACTTGTTTTAGGTAACATTTTAGATACAAACTCGCTTTAGACTTGTAGTCTTGAGAGGACATGCAAACTCGTTCTGGCAGTTTTGGTGGAAGTTCACTTTTTGATCAAACTTTGCGGGACAAAGTTTGCTTGTTGGCGCAAAACGCCGCTTCCACTCTCGTTCAAGCGTCCCTAACGAATGGCGGAAAGAGAGTGTGCTTTTCTGAAAATGCAAATTTTCAGGTGGTGTACTCATTCATTTGTCGCTGTTTCAAAGTGAGTACCTTTTAAGGGGTAATCTTCCAAGAGAGTTGAAGGTCCTATAATGTCTCCTTTTTCTTATTCGCTTGAGATACTCACTATATCTTATCCCCACAGGATTGAAGATTTAGCGTAAAGTTATTGTATGGGCATGTAAGTAAGCATTAAATGTCGGTGGTTATGTTGAGACGTGGGGACTTTATTAAGAACCTTAAAGGAACAATTGGGTTTAATGTCCTCCTGCTAGTATTTAGCATGGTTTGGCTTTTTGTTCTCTTTTTGGGTTATCTAAGTAAAGATAGTTTCGTTATTAATCTAGTTATTGCAGCTGCAAATCTTATGATGGCAATTTTTGTTGCTTTTCAAACAAATGCTATTGAGAGAACTATCAAGGAGACGACCCAACAGACGGAACTTACAAATAAGTATCTCCTTGAAACTCAAAAGCAAAGATTAAGAATCGAGGAGATTAAAGATTTGCTTTCCTCTTATCTCGATCGTATTGTAACCCTTGCAACTGATCTTGACCAGAGAGGAACATATGCAAACAGTTTTCCAAACCCCGATAAGTACATTAGGGAAGGCGTTATTCATTTCAGAACGGGTTCAACCCAGTCTGAAGTGGGATTCGGAATACGGGCAGCTAAATATATCAAAATGCTCTTGGAGTGCATGAATTTCACCAAATTACTGGAGAGGCATAACAAATTGGCGGAAGAATTTCACAGCTCAAAGATAACACCTGAAGAAAGAGACCGATATCGGAATGAATTAAGAGAAAGCGCTAATACCATTAAAAAGAAAGCGCAGGAGATATTGCTCATTCCAGACAAAGAAATAGAGAGGATGTTTGTTAGAATAATATTTGAGAATAAGTGTAACTGAGGATTATAATGCGATTGCTTTTCAACCTCAAACTACATAAACAATATATTATTTTTGAGTGATCATTCCACCATTCCACCCACTGTAAACCTTTTTAATCCTCCCTCCCATTCCCCACCGATGCTCGCCGTAAGAGTCCCCAAGAAAGAGGCCGAAAAGATCAGGAGGAAGCTCCTCGAACTCGGCGTCCTGGCTAATGGCTACTCCATAAAACGGGAAGGAGGCTTTGTCCTCTTCCCT
>NZ_JALUYR010000072.1 GCF_027012695.1 Thermococcus sp. | reverse complement strand
TAGCCGAGACCGGTGCGAACGTTGTCTTCGTGCAGAAGGGCATTGACGACCTCGCCCAGCACTACCTGGCCAAGTACGGCATAATGGCGGTGAGAAGGGTCAAGAAGAGCGACATGGAGAAGCTCGCCAAAGCAACAGGAGCTAAGATCGTCACCAACGTTCGCGACCTTACCAGCGAAGACCTCGGTGAGGCCGAGCTCGTCGAGCAGAGGAAGGTTGCCGGCGAGAACATGATCTTCGTTGAGGGCTGCAGGAACCCGAAGGCTGTCACAATACTCATCCGCGGTGGTACCGAGCACGTGGTTGACGAGGTTGAGAGGGCTTTGGAAGATGCAGTCAAGGTCGTCAAGGACATCATAGAGGACGGCAAAATACTCCCGGCCGGAGGTGCCCCCGAGATCGAGCTGAGCATTAGGCTCGACGAGTACGCCAAGCAGGTCGGCGGAAAGGAGCAGCTCGCCATCGAGAACTTCGGCGAGGCCCTGAAGGTCATACCCAGGACCCTGGCTGAAAACGCCGGTCTCGACCCCATCGAGACGCTCGTGAAGGTTATAGCGGCGCACAAGGAGAAGGGACCGAACATAGGCGTCGACGTCTTCGAGGGCGAGCCGGCCGACATGCTCGAGCGCGGTGTCATTGCCCCGCTCCGCGTTCCAAAGCAGGCCATCAAGAGCGCCAGCGAGGCTGCAATAATGATCCTCAGGATAGACGACGTCATAGCGGCGAAGCCCAGCAAGTCCGACCAGGGAGGAGGAAGCAACGACTTCGGAGGCGACCTCGACTGAAGGCTTTAGCCCCTCTTTTTCCATTAACCAGTTTTGGCCCCTGTTCTCCCATCCCGGATTTTGGAGTTCACTTCTCCAAGACTTCTATCTCATCCTCAAGCCTCTTCAGCTTCCCCTTGAAGCGCCTCACCTGCGCATTGGCGAGGTTTACAATCCTCCCGATGTACTCCTCGCTTACCCACAGTTCCCCGTCCTCACCGAGCGGGACGTCCATTCTTTCCGTTGAGCGGATCTCCACGAGGAGCTTCCTGTGACTGACGCTCTTTATGCTGGAGTACTTGAAGCCGAGGCCTATCGAGAGGTTGAGCAATTTTACGGCGTCATCCATCGTCCTCGCGGCGACGTGGAGAATAGGACTTCTAACGAGGAACCAGAGCTGGCCGGATCTGTGCCTTCCAATGGCCTCAAAAACTTCCTCGATGAAAACTTCCCTGTGCCACTTGCCGAGCCAGACGGAATTGAGTTTGTCGCCGAAGTGCGGCATCTCCATGACCGATATCCTGCCCGAACAGGAGGAGGTGGTGAAGTAGTTATCGAGGGCGTTAATCTTCTCCAGGAGCGGGATTATATCCCTATCAACCCTGTCCTCGGCTAAAGCTCTGCTGAGGCCGGCCATGGCCATCTCTTTCTGCCCCTCAAAGTTCTCCGTGTAGAGGAACATGGTGGCGGTTGGTTGTGGATATTTTAAACTTTAACGCCCGAGCGGGGGCCCTGAGGGCTCATCCGCCACAGAGCGTCCTCCATGTTACGGCCTTTAAACCAGGGTTTTGGCGTCGACGGTCGTTTCTCTCTTTCTCACGAACTCGATAAGCCTCTCGTAGGTCGGATGCGTCCTCAGGGTGGAGGAGTCCCCCACGAGGATGAGCTTTCTCTTTGCCCTCGTCAGGGCAACGTTTAGGCGCCTTAAATCCTTCAGAAAACCGATCTCGCCAAGTTCGTTCGATCGAACGAGGGAGAGCACTATGGCCTCCTTCTCGCGTCCCTGGTAGCCATCAACGGTCTTTACCTCAACCCCATCCGGCAGGAGCGAGCCTATTAAATCCCTCTGGTCGTCGTAGGGCGTTATGACCCCGACCCATTCCGGTTTAACGCCCATCTCCAGGAGCCCATCGACGGCCTTCTTAACCAGCTCCGCCTCAACGGGATTCTCACGGCTCTCACTTCCGCGCCTCTGCCTCTCGAATCGATTTTCAAGTGCCGCCGTGTCAACGAAGACGAGAACGTTCTCCGGCTCCAGGACGTCCTTCCAGGGCCCGTCTTTTTCTGGATCCCCAACCCCCAGGTCGGCGAGCGTTATGTTCTTCACGCTCTCGTCAGCCACGACCCTTCCTTCGTAGAACTCCCTGCTCGGGAACTCCATCAGCCTTTCGTTCATCCTGTACTGAACCGTGAGCATCTCGCTCTTCCAGGGGTATCGCTCGATGAGACCCTCGAAGAGTGTTTTGCTCAGCTCTTTAGCCCTCTCGCTCAGTATCGTTGGGGGAAGCTGTTTATGATCTCCGGCAAGGATAAAGCGCTTCGCCCTGTTTATGGGGATCAGAACGCTCGGTATCGTGGCCTGGGAGGCCTCGTCAATCACCGCGACGTCGAACTCGCCGTAGTCAACCACCTCAAGGGCAGCGGATGAGTTAGTCGTCAGGAGGACGTCCGCCCTCTCTATGATATCCCTGGCTATCCTCTCCTCAAGCCTTCTCGCGTCCTCGAAGACCTTTCCAACCCTTTCGTTGAGTCTGATCCACTCGGCCATCTCACGGATTAAGCGAGCTGGAACGCCCCTGACCCCTATTCCCTTCTCCGCAAGCCGGAGTATCTCGCGGTCGCTAAGTCCCCTCCGGTATTTAGGCGCGGGTCTGGTGAAGGTATCGCGCTTCTCCTTGAGGGTCTGGGCCATCACCCTCAGGTCCCTAAGCTCGCCGTAGAGCTCGTGCTGCGTTATGAGGTAGGCAAGGGTCGTTTCATGCAGAGCCCTGGAGACCCTGCTGGGATGCCCCACGCGAACGATTCTGAGGTCGGAACCAACGAGCTTCTCCACCAGGTTGTCAACGGCAACGTTGCTCTCCGCCGTGGCCAGGACCCGGTGGCCCCTCGCGACCTCCTGTCTGATAAGTTCCGCCAGGGTTCTCGTCTTGCCCGTCCCGAAGGGTCCGTGGATTAAAAAGAAGTCGGGGCTTCCAAGGGCCCTGGAAATTGCCCTCCGCTGACTCTCGTTTAGGTTCCTGTCAAAGGGAACGAACTCCACTTCTTCCCCCTTTTCGGGCTCCCTGAGACCCAGGTAGAACTCCAGGGCCTTTTTTCCACTCTCGTGAAGGTTTTCGAGGTTCTCAAGCCATCTCCTGAAGGTTATGTCGTTGGCATATAGATCAACCCTAACCCCCTTAAGGGCCCACTCTGGAACCGTTTCAAGGGCAACCGTGATGAAGCGCTTCCCCTTCTCCACGACCGTTCCAACGAGGTCGCTCCTGAGGGGATCCCCCCTGCTTATCACCACCAGATCGCCCACACCTATCTCGGTTTTTATCTCCCCATCGCGGCCGTACCTGACCAGGAAGTAGCCCAGCTCCTCCCCAACCACCTTTCCGTTCAGGTCAAGGATGGCCCTTCCTAGTTTTTCCCTCTCCCTCCCTGAGAGGCGCCGCATCTCCCGGCGCATGGCCTCTATCTCGGCCTTCCGCTCTAGTTCGACGAGTTCCTTGAGGCGTGAGATAAACCTTTCAAGCACCGCGTCCATGTCCACCACCGGAGTTCTTTGGGGGTCAGACCATGCGAGTGTCCTCACCCTTCGGACGAAACTTCCCTCATCATCCCCCGGAAGGCTACGGAAAAGGGGTTAAAAAGGTAGCCTCACCTGAGGCACGGGAGCATGTCCCGGTGGAGGGAGCGGAGGGTTTTCCAGTGGCGTTTGTCCAGCCTCCCGCCCCAGGAGACGCGCCGGTAGAAGAGTTCAAGCTCATTGAGAAGGTAATTTACGTAGTTCGCGCACTCATCACCTTCGATTTTCGAATCCTGGAGGAGTCTGCCCCTCAGAAAAGGCATGACCTCTGACGGCCGGCCGAGGGCGGCCCAGAAAAGACCTTCCCTTAGAATATCGTACAGGAGTTCTTCAAAATCCCCGGCGGAGGGTTTGGCCCTCCCCCCTTGCCACCTTCACGGGTTCGTACTCCATTGAAACCACCGGCATCCCCTCCATCGGGGGCTATTTTAGTCTTTTGGGAAAGAAGTGGAAATCGTGACAAACATAGAAAAGAAAAGCGGCAAGTTCCCGACGATTCGGCGGGTTCCAGGCAGTTCATCCGTCAGATCATCAGGGCTATAACGCCGAGCGCCGCAACTATCGGGGCAGCGTATGAGAGGGCTATCGCGAGCTTCCTCATGCCATCACCGTGCCCGGATGTATACATTTGTTTAAAAGCTTTACGTTTGTAATGATCACTCGATCCACATAAAAGTCAGATAAAGAAGGACTACCTCCGTCTGAGGAGGATTAATCCCCCCAGAACCGCGAGGATCACCGCGATGCTGCCGCCAAAGAAGGGAACCTGGTTCTCGGTGCTGACCTCCACCAGCGAGCCGTCCCTGGGCATGTACTCGCTCGCCGTCCAGTACCCGCTGGCTCCTGTTTTCCACAGGAGAGTGAAAGCCTCCGGAGAGCGCATGGGCTTGACCGCAACGAAGGGATAATTGTATGGGCCAGAGCCTGAAATCGTCCAGTAGTTTCCTGAGTAAGTTCCATCACGATTTAACTTTTCAACCACGAGCTGATTGTTTCCATTGGGATACGTCATTGCAATGTACTGAATGGCCCCGGCCGTGGTGTTCCACACTAGGTCAAGGCTTCCACCGCTGCCAGGATTACCCATTTCAGGAGGTGTTACATCTTCCGACGAACTAAAAGTTACTCCGTTGTCAATATTTATGGCCACTGTGTACCACTTGTAATCCTTATAGTAGGCCATTACAAAACCGTTTCCCCTTCCGACGATGGGAATCCTTCCCGTGGTGTTGGCGGGGTTTTCCAGTCTGGCAACGTAGTTTTTATCAATTCCTCCAGAAGACGTCAGACTGAATACGTAAACGTATACGTAGTCCCCACTCTCTTCGCTAACCCTGAAGGCCACTCCAAAGTATTTCCCGTCGAAGGCCACCCTTCTGGAGAGCGTTGTCAGGTAGTTAGGGTCATCCGGCTCCCAGAGAACACCATCTGATTTTATGTTACCGTTTTCATCCAGAACGGCGTACCTCAACTCCTTATTTGTGCCCAGGGCATAAACAACGACGAAGTAGCCGTAGCTGTTGCCATTTTCTATTACCACCCCGTATCCCGCCGCCAGCATGTTCCTGCTCACTGTGCTTGATGTGTAAATCGGAATCGACTCGTTTTGAACACTCCCGTCGTAATAGAGAATCGTCCCGTAGAGCCCTTCCCCAGTTCTCCAGGCGATAAAGTATTTGTTTTCCTCTTTTTGGGTTATGAAACCTCTCCTGGAGGCCAATGAGATTTTGTTGACAGCCCTTCCAGAGGTTACTATCGGAGACAGATTCTTCGCCACCGTGTTGTTTTTAATCCAATAAAGGATTCCGTTAAATCCTGAACTAGTGCCCCAGACCGCCAGGTAGTAGCCATCGTCGAATCCGTCCGTTTCTATCCTCCCGCTGTATCCACTCCCCAGTGTATGCGCCGCCAGAACGGTGGTGGAAAGGGACCCCATGAAGAACAGTACCAGGATAAAATGCACCTTTAACCAATCCATACAACAAATCGCCCCCGTCGTATTTGGTATATCTACAATATCTTGGTAATTCCTTAAATACCTTGCCCCCCGAACCAATACTTTTTTAAGAACATTCCTTCGGAACTTTAATGGTGATCCTTAATGGTGATCCGATTGAGGTGGATGGCAACTCTTGTCGTACTCTTTCTGATGGTTCCAGTGGTCAGCGCCTCCCCCCGTGTGATAATTAACGAAATAATGTACAATCCCGCGGACGGTAACTCGGACTACAGTGGAGAATGGTTGGAGTTGTATAATCCCAATGACTTTCCCATTAATCTCAGCAACTGGGTTGTTGAATATGATGGGCATCAAGAGTTTTTATTCCCAAGCAACGCCATTCTGCCTGAAAGGGGTTACTTGATCGTTTCTAGGGATACAGTTTGGTTCCAAGAGACTTATGGAATAGGTAACTTAGGTGATGATCTCTTTGGGAACCTAAGTTCCTATCGCTTCTCAAACACGGGAACACATTGGATCGCCATAAGGAACAACGAAAATACGGTTATTGACAACGTTACTTACTCCAACAGATGTCCCGAAAATTATACCATTGAAAAGATTGATGATCTAGGCTCAAGCGATGCCACCGGTGATAACTGGGCATGTAGCTTAGAAAACGGAGGGACCCCACTCCGACAGAACTCGGTTTACGTTCCTTTCCTCAGCGGTCTGCCCGTGATCCTGGTGATCGTTGCGCTGCTGCTGGCACGGAGGTGGTGATTGCCTACATCCGGTAGGTTATCAGCACCGTGTAGCAGCCCTTCTCATCCTCCTTTATCTCCACGGCCTTCAGCCGCATCCCGTATTCCTCAACCGCCGCCTTTACGATCCCCGGTAATTCCTCCAGAAAGGCCTTTTTCCTGAGCGTGAGTTCCATCGAACCACCGGCGTGAATCCTCTCTACACCTTAAAGGCTTTTACCCGGGATGGGGATCGGGCCCTACGTACTTTACGTACAGAGATTGCAAAATCGAAAACCTTAAAAGGTTCATGCACCTACGATCTTAGGTGATAACTTGGGGCACACGGTTTACTACCGGACGGACGTTGAGAGGTGGAAGGAATTCAGGGACTTTCTGGAGAGGGTCTGCTGGGGACTGGGCCTCGGGTTCCGCGGGGGATCTGAAACCGTCCGCGTAACCCCCACCTGTTCCGGGGTTGAACCCCTGGAAATAGCAAGGAGGGGGGAGGGCTTTGCAAAGACGAACCTGATCGAGCCGTGCCATTCCCTGTATCTCCTGATACTTCACTCGGTGGCTTCCTTTGGCTCTGTCTCGGTCTGGGAGGACTGATCGAGGTAGACCTCGATTATTCTCACGGGCCTCGCGCTCCGAAGGGTCCTTTCCTCAACCAGAATCTTCACAACCCTCCCGGGTTCGGCATCGGGAACGGCCGGAAGCCAGTGGTAGCCCGGCCGGACGTTGGCCGCTATGTCGTCGTAGACAAAGACCCTGACCAGGTCGTTCTTAACCTCTTCAACAATGCCGTAGGTGTAGTCGCGACCGTATCTGTGCCTGAAGTGATGGCGGAAGAGGGCAACCATAAGGGCAACCACGCCAACGAAGGCGTAGTAGTACTCGATCCTCCCGCCGATCCTTTTCAGGACACAGTAGCCCTCGAGTCCCGCAAAAACGAGGAGGAAGATACCCCTGTAGAACGCCCAGTAGGATTCGGAATCGATGAGGAACTCCCGATACTTCCCGAGGAACCAGCGGAGGTAGAGGGAAAAGGGAACCGAAAAGACGAGGACGAGCAGGGGATCGCCGGTTAAGACTGCCAGCAGGAAGCCCCCAAGGAGGTAGGCGAAAAACACCAGCTGGAGGTGGAGGCTCATCCACTCGTGGACGGTAAACCTGTTCCTTACGAGCCTTCGGGTCAGCCTCAGCCCCGGCGGCACCTGGGAGGGCCTGGGACGGACCACCTCCATTATGGCATCGGCCATCCTCCTCCAGAGCTTCTCCGCTCCCTCGCCGATCCTGTAGAGCAGTCCCCCGATGTCCATCCTATCACCCTTCGTAGAGCAGGTACTCCCTCGCCGGCCCCAAGAGCAACTCGGCCGAGCCGCCGTCGAGGAAGAAGGGTATTCCGGTCAGGTAGGAGTAGTCGCCGTTGCCCCAGGAGATTCCCCAGACCCTCCTACCCCTCTCGGCTTTTTGTGGATCGGAGAAGTAGTAGAGGAACCAGTAGTAGTCGGCCGAGGATATACTCTCATCCAGGGCCGCGCTGGGGTTCTTTCCGACGGCCTTCAGCGCCTCCAGGAACTTCCTGTCCACTGGAGTGTAGATGAAGCTCACGAGCCCTATCGGGGCCGGGTTGTCCCTTTTCGCCAGCCCGAGCTTCTCCTGCATATCCACCGCCCTGTCCCAGTAGGTTCCATTTTTCCCGGTAGTTGCAGGGTCGTATTTTCCTTCGAGCCTCTCGAAGAAGCTCGGCCCGTAGAAGACCGCGAAGTAGGCGTCGTTGCTTAAGCAATCCAGCAAAGGCTGGACGTCCATGGCCGCTGAAGCGTAGGCGTTCCACACGATCTCTCCAGGGGTCTCGAGGGTGTCAGAGAGCCCCGCGCCGCTCGCAACGTAGCTTCCTCCGACTATTATCCAGTCCACGCCGGATTCCAGGATTCCGATTCCGCCTATGGTGATGTTCCAGCTCCCGGTGAAGTCGCCCCCGTAGTCCACGAGGTTTTCACCCGTCACCCGCGTCAGCCTCAGCCCGGTTGGGGTGACGTTCATCTCGTAGCGCTCGAGCTTGCCAAGTGAGGGACTGTCGCTGGTCCTGGCGACAGCCTCCCAGTTCTTCAGTATTGCCAGTCCCATGTCGTTGGTGTTGTCCGTGCTCCCGGTCCCGAGGTACTCGAGGGGTTCGTTCTCGGCCTCGTGCTTCTTCATTGTCTCGCTGAGGTCGTTGAGGTCGAGGTACTTCCTCACGTAGATGAAGTCGTACTGGGTAGAACCCATGAACTGAACGAGACCTATTGCCGTGTCCCTCTCTGCGTAAATATCATTTACCCATCCGGAATAATAACTTACAGAATTTGTGTTTCCGCTCCACTTCCCGGTGAATGGCCCGCTCCCGTTCTGATACGTGGTGATATCAGCGTAGTGGTCACCCCTGAGACTATACCAATCCTCTATTGCTATCTCGACGTGGGTCCACTCGTCAGCTTGATATTCTCCTCCATAGGTATAGTAATTCCAATCCCCGGTTCTCACATTGAAGTCATACAGATGACCCCAAGTTCCCGAGTAGGGGTACACATCCTCCATCCATGCCCAACCCCTTGAATCCAGATACCACAGCCATCCCTGGTCGGCTGAGCTGCTAATTTTAACGCCCAGCCCGACGACGTAGCTGTAGTAGGGGAATCTCTTCTTGGTCCAGAGCCAGACATCTGCATCATCGGAATCGGAGTCCCCTTCCAGTGTTAGTGTCCCGCCCGAAAGGGTATAACTGCCTCCCGAATCCTGAGTGTTCCATTTTGTTGAGTCCAGGGAGTTTCCATTGAAGTCATCGAAGAACTCGAACACCTCCTCGCCGTCTCCCCCCGTGAGCGAGCCGGTGTTGTAGTATATCCTGATGTTCGCCCCTGCGTATGTATGTTGGATAACGTAGTAAAACTTCTTATCCTCTTTGTACTTTACCCTATAGGAAAGAGTTCCGTCTTCATTCGAAACCGACTTTAAGGCATATCCGTCCTCATCGTCGTCCAGACGGTTGATCTCGGAGTAGTACCTCTCCGTCAGGTTCACCTTCGCCCATATCAGCGCCCCGTTCTCGTTCCAGTACTCTATCCAGAAGGGCAGGGGGTTTCCTCTATCGTCGGTTACCCGTATGGCAGCTTTTCCACCGCTCGCCTCTATGCCCTGAACCGTCGAGGAGTTCAGGTATATGGGGACCTGGTAGTCCTCGTAAACAACAGTCGTTCCGTTTATCTCGGCCAGCTTTTCGTCGAGCCACTCCTTGGCCGTTTGGGCATCGCTCTGGGATTTTATGTATGCAGTATACCAAGTGCCCCTACGGGAGGAGTATCCCCAGTCTGGCCAGGACAGATAAACAAGGTCGTCCAGCTGGGAAACCGAACCACTATCTTCTCCAGCATCGAAGGGCCATCCTACAACCAAAGATCTATCACTGTATTTGATTTCTACCCCAATATAACTCTCCCCGCCCCCGCTCGGAGGCCTGTATATCCCCGCCCCCGCGTGGTTGTTGTTGACATCCATTCCCCAACGGATGAAGAAGGGGGGACTGAACGTTGCGTTCGAGATGACCGCGTTTACTCCTTTGTTGTTGGGGTTGAACTCCAGGAAGCTGTTTTCCAGGTTGCCGTTGAGGTAGTGCCACTTTGAGCTTTCGAAGTCGAAGTCGTCGATGAGGTAGAACAGGCTCCCCTCCATCCAGCCCCTCGTTTCCAGCGCGGGATTATCGGAGAAGTAGAGGGAGTACTTGTTTGTATCGGTTGTCCTCATCCATATCCAGGCTTTATCGGAGCCCCAGTGCTCTATCCAGAAGGGGACCTGGTTGCCGTTCTCGTCGTAGATCAGTATCGAGGCGTTTCTCTCAGTGTGGGCTATGAGGTCGTTCAGGCTCTTTCCGCCGTAGGTCTTTGAGGTGTCCAATATCAAGAGCGTGAGACTGTTGGGCTGAAATTCCGTTAGCGTGAAGTTCACCCTGTAGTTGTAGGCGGTGCTCACGTCGCCCCAGTCGCCGGTAGTTGTTGGAACGCTCACGTTGGAGAAGTAGAGGACTCCCCTGTCGTTCCGCCCGAATACCTCTGTGGGATCCGCGGAGAGGTCGAAGATCCTGGCGCTGGGGCTGCTAACCCTTATCTCATTCGGACTCACGGTTATGTCGCTGTAATAGTTCCCCACGTAGTACTTTGAGCTCGAGTTCCCCTTTCCGGTTATCGTCTTAACCGGCCTCACCCCGGTCCAGGCGTTCGAGTATCCGCACGAGCTCACCGTCCTGTGGTACTTGCCGTTGGTGTGGTAGCTGAAGAGGGGATCCTCGAGGCCCCGTATATCAACAACCGCGTAGACGTAGCCGTTCTCGGGTATGGAACCCGTGTAGAGCACGTTGCCGTTCATGTCCTCTATGAGGGCGCTCTTTATCCGCGCCTTCACGACAACGTGGAAGGAGTCCAGCGGTGAAACGGTGATATCGACCAGCGTTGAAACGTCCGGTGGATACTCCATCTCAAGACCCTCTCTCCTTAGCCTCTCCGAGATCGTCTTGAGCCAGTACTCTATGGTCTGGTTCTTCATTATGTCCGGGTTGCTTATCTCCACCGAGGTCCCCGTCAGCATGAGCTGGGCCATCGTGGTGTCCGCACTGGAGAGGAACCTGTTGCTGGTCGTCGTGTAGTCCACCATGGCCGCTAGAGCCCTCCTACCGGAGAGTTCGAGCGCGTGCCTGAAGTCGGCGGTCACGTAGGATAGAGCCCAGTCCAGCATCTCCACCCTGGTGTTCTCCGACTGGCCGGATATTATCCCCGACTGAATCCCGGTGTAAACCGTCGCGAGGATCATTATCGGGATTAAGAGGAGCAGGACTGTGGTGTTGAGCAGAAAACCCCTCCTCCTCATGGACCGGACCTCCATATTCTAACCGTCACGGGAACGGGCTTTGAAATAGTCGGAATGCCGCTTATACCTGAGAAGTCTATCTGGACGTCATCCGGTAGGAGCACCAGCAGGGGGTTGCTCCTGGATCCTGGCCTTCCCCCGTTCTCTTTGCAGAGCTGGGAAAACAGCCTGATTATCGCGTCGTCAGCCGCGTACCTATCGGGGTCGAGCTCGTCCACCGCGATGGACAGGTAAGGCGGATCCCCAGCGAGTATTTTTCTCTCCACCAGGTTGCCCTCAGGATCCTGAGCGTAGTAGGTAATGTTGTAACCTCTGTAATCGGGATAGCCCCTCATGAGCTCGTCGAACATATCCCCGTAGGGGGCGTAGGCCCGGAGGAAGTAGTAGATCGTCCCCCAGCTCTCTCCCCTTCTGAACCCGTAGTAGCCACCGCTCGCTCGACTCTCCGCGGTAAAGGTGTTGTCTTCACCGGGAACCATTATGGTATCGGTGTACCGCGAGTAGCCGTAGCGGTAGAGGTAGTACTTGAGGTGTGAAGTTTGCTGTATCACCGTCGTTCCGTCGGGGTTGCTCTCGGTGAATCTCATCGTACCCCTGGTTCCGGACCGGTACTGTATGGCCACCCAGTAGTCTGCATACCAGGGTATCGCCGTTGGCGGGAGGTGGTAGGTTACGGACATCGTTGGATAAACAGTACCGTAAGGATCCCCCGAGTAGGAGAAGTCACCGGGTTCAAGCGGGATTGATAGCGGTATAGCGTAGTTGAGATTCTCCAGATCGGACTTTACGTCAACCCTCACCCAGGACTCACCAAAACCGTAGAGGTGTCTCTCTCTCTTTGTGGAGGAGTACTCCGGATGGGTCGAGTCAGAGGGCCACGTCGAATCCACGGCGATTACAAAAGTGAAAGCCCTGCTGTTTAGCTCCCGGTAGTCGGACAGTCCACAGTTGTTCCTAAGGCCGCTCTCTATCTCCGTGCTGTTGAAGTAGACTATCCCTCCCCTGGGCCCCTTCTTCCCCACAAGGCACGTACTGTTGCCCTTGTCGTAGTAAAGGTTTATCGAACTCACGCCCGAGACCGTCAGGTAGACCTCGATTCCCCTCACCTCTCCGGTGGGAATGACCGTGACGAACTGGACGAAACCGTATTTGCTCGTGACATCGTACAGGTCCACCTCGTTCGGGTCATAGAAGTCCGTACTGTTGGTATCGTAGGAAACGAGCAGGACGCTTCCACTACCGAATCCAACCTCGTTGGCATCCCAGTCGCTCTCGATTGTGAAGTTTAGAACGTTGGTACCCGGAAGAATGTAATCGCTCAGATCAACCCGGGATCCGTCTCCGAGGCTGGCACTGTAGCCGCTGGGGTCTATTTTCAGCTCGATGCGGTTCAGCCCGAGGTTCCTGGCGTAGAAACCCCCCCTCGCATCTATGCTTGCTGCATCGTTGGGGAGCTCCACCGGTATCCCGACGTGGAGTGTGTTGCCGTAACCCCTGGCAACGAGCCTCTGGATCCCTATGAGCCTGGAGTACCTGTGACCGGCGTACATCAGGTAGGCCCTGGCCATGTACCCCAGGGGCTTTTTACCCTTCGCGAACCCGCTTACGAGCATTGTGGCGGAGGACACCTCATCTATCCCATCGGGCGTCCCCTCGGAGGCGATCTTAGTGGAGTTGATGATGACCTCGTACCCGTAACCCGGGAGTAGCCGGGAGATTACCTCCGTTAGTATCGTTTTCGCGTCTTCATCAAGACCCAGGTTCCCGTAGCCCGGTGCCCGGGAGAGGGCCCAGTATGTGAGGGCTATGTCCAGGGGACTCATCGAAGGATTCACCAGTTTTGGATGCAGAACCCCTCCGTTAACCCATCCCTCTATGGTCTCCTCCGGCACCAGCTGATTGAGGGGTACCCTTTTGAGAACGCCCAGAAGGGCGTTGGCATCCTGAAGGTTCTGGGCGCGCAGGGAGGTTTTGTACACATCCTTCACGTTCTCCTCCACGGAAACCAGACTGACCAGCACCACGGAAACAAGAAGGAGTGAGAGCAATGCATCAATCGTGAATATGAAGCCCCGTCTCACGTCAACCACCCCAAACCCATATTCTGACTATCGCCGGCTCCATACGGGGCCCCAGATGGGAGGAGAAGGTTCCGGTGTCGGTTATGGAGAGCGAGGGGAAGGTGTTGCGGTAAACGATCATCCCCACAGATCTTTCCCGCTCCCCGTTACCCAGGGGGTGGAAGAGATCCATGACCGGAACCTCAACGCCCCTTTCATTGCCAGAATACCTCCTCGAGATCATCGTCACGCTACCCGCGACGTTCCAGAGTGCAGCCGTCACGTTTGAGGTCCGGGTTTTCCACACGCCGAGAACTCTCAGCCTTCCCCCGTCGTCCACGAGCAGTATCGCGTACCCCTCATCACCGGACACGGTTATTTTGAACTTCTCTTCCAGGGGGGGCGAAGCCGTCATCACGTTGTAGAACAGCCTCTCCCCTTCGGCACCTGCCCCAACATCAAGGGATCCGGGGTATCCACTGGCCTCCATGAAGGTTATCATCCGGGACGAGACAGCCCAGGGGGAATTCTCCCTCCTGGCTTTAAGGGTGGCGAGCGTTGTATCGGATGGCCTGGCTCCCACTTCCCCATCCAGCCCGGCGATAACCGTCGTGAATCTCTCAAACCTCCCGTCGAATATCCCCCCCGAGGTGTTCGCTTCGAGCTCCGCCGGGAGGTGATAGTCCCCTTCGATTCCGGTGATTTCTAGGGGAAGTCCGCTTCCTCCGCAGAAACGGAACCCGGGAGGCTGCCAGTCCGAGGGAAGTTCACCCCCCGTTACCAGCCAGGTGGTTCTCGAATCCCCCTCAATAACGTGAGTCTCACCGATGTAAACGTCATAGTCGCTGCCCCTCTCCTGTATCTGAACCCTGTCGTCCGCGGATTTCCATGCCGAGCCGTTCCAGTAGTACCAGGAGGAGAGGCTTTTGGGGTCTCCCGTCAGCGCGTACCAGTCACCACTGACCAGGATGAAGATGTGACCTCCGATGGTCTGGATGAGGATGTTGTTGTTCGATCCGTTTTTGAGGTCCAGGACCGGTTCCTCCGTGGATCCGAAGACGTAGATATTCCGTGCCTTCAGATCAACGGTTACGCCGTTTTCAACGCCGCTGATCTTGATTCCACCGGCTATGTAGACGTCCCCGTAGGAGTTCTTAATCGCCCTGGATCCGTCGTTTATCAGCAGCACGTCTCCAAGCACGGAGAGAAAGCCGTAGGTCCCGGTTTGACTGCAGGTTCCACTGAGAAGAACTTCCGATCTGCTACCATCCAGCAGGACGCTGCCCTTCACGCATATGGGACAGTGGGATGAGAGGGTTTCATTACGGAGTGTTAGCAGGTCACAGTCAATCAGCGCGGGGCCGGGATCGTTTTCGTATTTTATTTCCGTGGCGTTGCTGCAGTCGTAGAGGGTGGTTTCCATGACTTCGCCGTCCCCGCCAAAGGGATTCCACTCGTAGTCAATCGTAACGTTCCAGTAACCGGTGTAGAGGACGAGCTCGAAGTCGTTCCCCATGCTCAGGTTCAGCAGGTCGTCAACGACCCTTCGTTTAACCTCGTCATCTTTTCCCAGGATCTCGAGGAGTTTCTTCACCTTTTTCTCGGCTATTCCCCCGTGGTGACCGGCGAGTCCAACGTGCTTCAGCGCGGCAGGGTTTTCCTCCCAGTCCGCGGGAACACCGGGAGTTTTCACCAGAACATCGAGCATGTTGTCCGCTACGTTGGCCCTCTCGTACCAGTTGACGAGTGAGGTTATCTCATACTTCAGGTTATCGGAGGCCGACGCGAGCGTACCCAGTATCATTATAACGAGGACCACGGATATGAGCGCGTCCATCGAGAGTATCTGGCCCCGTCTCACCCTACCACCCTCTCCCGACCGTTGACGGTAACGTCGAAGATCACGCGCTTCCCCAGGTAGTACAGGCGGTAGGTGTTCTTGGACACCTCCACCAGCTCCGCGCCCCTTATCTTCGACAGGTACAGCTGAAGGAACTTACCGATGTTCCTGGCCAGAATCCCGTCCAGCTTTGCATCCTCGCTGGAGCGCACGAAGGTCAGCTTCACGATTATCCTGTCTTTTCCATAGTCTATTGACATCGAGGTGAGCCTTATCTCCGCGCTCCGGTAGTTCAGGAGACTCCCGTTGTTGATTATCCAGCTCAGCTTGTCGTAAGCCCTCACGTCCTCCCCGCTGTCCCACCTGACAACCCCCATGTTAAGGAAGGAGGTGGCCTGGCTCACACCGTCCCTCACCGCTGCCGCGAACACCGTCTCGGAGCTCTCCTGGGAGTAAGGGGGGATGAGCAGGATTATCCCTGCTAACATTACACCGAATATGAAGAGCATCTCCACCGCCGTCTGGGCCCTACGGCCTGTTCCCCGAAACCTCAACGTCCACCATCCCCGTGGTTTCGTTGTAACTGGCTATTATCCAGAGCGAGGGGTCGGTCGCCGTCAGCTTCACGGAGGTTTTCTTTGATAGCGGAACCGGGAGCCGCTGTGCCACCCTATAGCTCTTTCCCCCGATCCACGCCGTTACCACAAGAGCGTTCGTGCTGTTGTCGAGGGTTACCCGTACGTTTTCCCCGGGATGGAGCTTGAGGGGGACTTCCTTTCTAACCGCAAAGCCTCCCCCCGAGGAGTAGACCTTCACCACGGAGTCCCTCAGCTCAACTGCGAAGACCTTGAGCTGAGCTGTTCGGTCGATTACCCTGGCCCCCTCCATCTCCTGGGCCGAGAGGTTGATCAGGCTGACCACCGTGAGCATTACGAGCGTTACCGCAAAGAGAAGGTCTATGCTTATCTGTCCCCTTCCCATCATTTCTCACCGGGGTTGATGTTTATCCGGAGCACGTCGTTCTCCTTGTCGAGAACCCAGAGGTTCTTCTCATCAGGATTCCACTCGACCACTATCGTGAGATGGGATGGCAATTCAGAGGGCTTCAAAGAGACGCCGTAGACGTAGTACTCATCCTTCGTTTTGTTCTTAAGCCCGCAGAGACTGAAGAAGGGAGTTGGAAGTGGGCTCTCCAATATGAAGATGGTGGTGGTTTTGTCAGGCAGGACGAGCCACGCATCCGACTCGTTGCTAAGCCTCCTGGGAAACAGCGAGCGGGTGAAGAAGGCGTTCTTGTTTTCGCCATCGAGATGGATCATCCCACTATTAGTCTCGTTGATGAAAAGAACGTAGGTGCCATAACCTCCCTCGGGAAGGTTACAGTACGTTATGAAAAGCTCCGGATTTCTGAGTCCCGATGCCCTTTTCACGTACTCCTCGTTCTTCAGGTAGGTGAACCTGAAGGATGCGGTCGCCTTGGAACCCGGCCCCTGGGCGTAGACCTGGCTTATCGTGTTGGAGATGGCATTGGCAAGGCCCTTCTCCTCGAGGGCTACCTGTATCTTGAGGTTCTCCGCCGAGGGGGAGCCCTCGCTGAAGGAAACGTTCCTAATGGAGTAGAGCAGGAGAATCATGAGTAGGCCGAAGACGAACAGGAACTCCAGCGAGATCTGACCCCTTCTCTCACGCACCATGTTCCCACCGTTCCAGGAGGAGTTAATCGGGAGAGTATTTAATGATTGCCCTCCCCCTCCCCGGTCCGAACAACCGCGAAGAGACCCGTCCCGAGTTTCATTGTTTTCACCCCGAAGTAATCGCCGCTGAATATCTTAAACCGGTAGCGCTCTGGCCGGAGACCGTGGTTCCTCACGAGTTCGCGGAGCTCGTCAATGAAGAACTGGGTCAGCTCGTAGTAGATCAGGTCGAGCCGGCTCTCGGTTCCATCGCGGATCATCAGGACCAGCGGGAGGAGGGAGAGGCCCAGGAGAAAGTAGGGATCACCGGTAACCACGGAAACCGCGACCGTGATGATCAGAACACCCCCAAGGACGGCGTATCCCAGTTTTTCCCTCAGCCGGAGTTTTTTTATCTCCCTCACCTTCTCCTCCCAGATGTCCAGCAACGCCGGATTGTAGAAGTCGAAGGCGGTGTGGCGCTTCCCCTTTGCCAGCCTTTCCCTTATGAGGTCGTCCCAGTCGTCTCTGTAGTACACCACAGCCCCCCTCAGCCTCGCGCGCTCGGCATCTAGGGAGGAGATTATTCTGATAATGTCCTCGGCGCTCTCGTGGGCGATGTGGGAGTAGATTTCTTTCTCGTCGAGGTCGAGGGCAGCCTCCACGGAGTCCCTAACCGGCTCGGTCATTCTCCCCCCTCCAGGGGATAGATGTCATCGAAATCTGGCAGGCCTCTCAGGAGTTCTTTCTTCCTGGTTTCCGCCTCCTCCCTGGCCTCCATGAAGGAGCGGGCGTATTCCTTGGCAGTCCTGACTATGTCCTCGATGCTTTTACTCTCGTAGATCCCGCTGAGGAGGGTAACCACCTCAACCTCCCTCTCGCGCGGGTCTGGATAGAACCCCCTGAAGATCTGCTTGCCTCTGATTTTGCTCGTGAGGTAATCGAGGGCCTCAAAGATGTCGCTCGCCTTGAGAACCTCCGGCGGCCCGTGGATTGCAACCAGCCCGTAGAGTGCTGATTCTATGTTCGCATCGAGGTAAAGGCCCTCACTCTCAAAGGACTTTATGATGAGTCTGGAGAGGCTCTTTACTCTATTCGCGTCGGCCTTGGCGTAGCCCACAGTGGCGAAGCTGCCGAAGGCCTTGAGCACGAACTTTAAATCGCTGGCATCCAAAGTCTGTTCTCCTGGAACGTCCACCAGAGCTAAGAGAGAGGCTATCCTCTCGACTATCGTGTAGTTGATGCGCTCGTAGGCCCTGCTTATGTCATCGTCCCCCTCCTTCAGCTTGTTGTTGTCTATCGCGATTATCGAATCCGCTATCTTGGAGAGCTTGTCTATGGTTATGGCCGCGTTTATGGTGGGCCTTATGCCCTCCTCCCTGAGCGGAAGGGCACCTATGGCAACCACCAGGGAGTCCGGGTACTCCTCCTTTAGAGCCTCTGCCAGAACCGGCGTTCCTCCTGCTCCAGTCCCGCCGCCGAAGCCGAAGGTGAGGAAGAAGACGTCAATGTCTTCGTAGCCGATGATGGAGTTTATCTTGCGCATCACCATTGGTAAATCGCGCTTCATGGCTTCTCTGCCGAGCAGGGGGTTCGCGTTCACCCCCTTCCCGCCCGTGATGCTCTCCCCGATGAGTATTCTCCGGTCCTGGGGGATGTGCTTGAGGTACTCCAGATCACCCCGGGAGGTGTTTATCGCCAGGGCCTCGAAGTCAACAAGGGAAAAGAGGTCGGCGATTTTGGTGCCGCACTGGCCGACCCCTATGATTAGAGCCCTCAAAGGTTATCACCCCACGGTCAGCAGTCTTACCCTGTCCCCTTCCCTCACGAGAACCATCGCGCTGCCGCTTATGTACTCAACGAAGCCCGTGGTGAAGACCTCGATGGCAATGTCCTCTGTTGGCGGCGAGTAGAAGACAAACAGCACCACTCCCCCGGGCGTTTTTCCGGGAACGAGCACGACGGAGGAGTTTACGGGAACAGTTACGTTCCCAACCGTGACGCTCCCGTTGTTGAGGTGGAACCTGAGGTAGGGGTTGTACTTCCGCACATTGTAGTCGCCGAAACGGGCTATGACTATGTAGTTCCCGTAGCCGATCTCCGTGGTGTTGGCGACCACGAACCGATCGCCGAAGTCCTCCCTCAGCGCGGCGAGTATTTCGGAAAGGCTCCGGTTATCAAGGTGGGGTGCAATTACCTCGAAAAGGTCGGTGTCAAGGGCGTTTCTAACGTCATAGAGGGTCACCTGCGGCACGTAGTGGAACCTGCTGAGGTACAGTACGGTGAAGGCCGTCTCAATTGGTCTGCCCTCTATAAGGCCGCTATCCCTTGCGTTCATCACGAACTCGAGGGTTTCACGGGTGTAGTTGTAGCCGTACCTGGAGAGCAGATCGGTGGCACGGACCGTGAGCTCGACGCTCGGCCTTCCCCAGGAGTCCCGCCAGTAGGCCCAGCCACCGTCAACCCTCTGGTCAACGAGCCACCTGAGGTGGGGTTCGAGCTCCTCCCGGGTGGCAATGCCGTCGAGGGCCTCAAGAACGGTTACAGTGGTTAGCACGTCAGGTTTGAGCATGTAGGAGAAGTGGGGCGTCGTTACGTAGGTTCCCCAGCCGCCGTTGCTTATGCTCAGGAGCCACTCCACGGCGGCCTGGATGAGGGGATCGTTGGCAGGAACCCCCAGATCGCGAAGGGCCCTCACGGCTAGCGCGGTGTCGTAGGGCTGCGGGCCGAGGGCCCGGATTCCCCAGAGGCCACCGTAAAGCTGGGCGTTCCTTACTGTCTCAATGGCGCTTTTCTTATCTTCGTCGCTCAGGAGGCCGTGACGGAGGAGCGTCTCCAGGGCGTAGAAGTAACCAGGGGTGATCCTGTCGTTCTCTCTAACCCAGAGGGAGTCCGCGGCGAAGGCTTTTTCCGTCCAGTTGAGGGCCTTCCGAATGCTCTCATTGGTCGGATAGCACCTCTCGATTGCCAGGAGGGAGTAGTGGGTGGCCTTCTCGTTGCTCGGGCCGTTTACCACCAGCCCCCAGCCTCCGTCCGGGTTCTGCATCCCCTTGAGATCATCGCAGGGCATCGCGTAGGGGTTTTCAGGGGGTTCGGAGGGCCTCCTGTGCATCGGCGTCGCGAAGGCCATCAGCGCGTAGGCCGTCGCAACTATTGAATCGGTGGAGGAGAGCATCCTCACGGGGTTTGCCCAGAACATCGTCTCGTTGGTCACATGGGCGGTCTCACGAAGCTTCTTCAGAGCCCTCAGGGTGTCGAAATCGGCGGGGGCAACGAGAACGAGAGCGTAGGTGAGCATCGCCCTCTCCTTTGGGAGGGGATTACCCTGGAGGAGGGTTTCCCTTATCGTCTCCACCGTGGAGTCATCCACCCGGTAGCCCAGGCTGTGGAGGGCTATCGTTCTCAGGGCCAGGAACTCCAGCGGGGAAATCTCGCAGGGCTCAGCGTCCTTCAGGTAATCCACTGCCCGCGACACCATAGGGTCCCAGGGGCCGTAGCCGGCCTTTCCCAGGGCCCAGAGCGAGACAACCGTGGGGTAGCAGGACTCCCGCGAACCCTTGACGTATCCCCAACCCCTTCCGGTGAAGGCGCCCCTTATGTATCCAATCCCCCTCTCCGCCGCCCTCTCGACGGGATCCCTCTCGTCGGGTCCGAGGTAATCCGCGACAGTCTCAAGGGAAACGACGGCGTAGGCGGTGTCGGGGACGTTGCTGGTCGAACCGGGGAAGTAACCCCATCCCCCGTCGGGATTCTGCCGCTCCAGAAGGTTTCCGGTCATCTCCCGGATCTCGTCGGCAAGTGCGCCGTTCAGATCCCTGTCGGCCAGGGTTAGCGCCATGAGACTAAGGCTCAGATCCTCGGTCCTGTTGCTGTAATCCTTCGTGATGAGCAGGAACCTCGCCGGACCGTCTATAACGCCGGCGTTCACAACCGGAATCAGCATGAGAACCATAACCATCGCGGCCAGAATTCTCCTCATACCTCACACCCCTGGCCTAACTCTTGGGACCTGGAATAAATAAACTTTTCCAAAAGAAGGGGAGATCAGGCCCTTATGAAGCGACCTTCCATGCCACGGCCCTTAGGGTCAACGTCGTCGCGCATTATGAGCACGACCCTGCTGGGCCGGTACTCGTCCTCGAGGTGATAGCCGGGCAGGTATTTCAGGAGTTCCTCGGCGAAGGCTTTGATCTCCTCGTGGCGCGGCATGTTGTTGATGGTCAGCCTGTTCCTCGAGAAGCCGACGAACATATAGGCCTTTGCCTCGACGAACATGGGGTTTGCCATCTTAATCAGCCTGGCGTAGCCCTCCGGATTGCCCATGTTCTCCCCCTTGACCAGCGTCATCCTTATTACCGTTCTCGTTGGGAGTCCATTCATGAGTTCGAGCGTTTGCTTTATCCTGTCCCAGCCGTCCGGAATCATCGGAACGTTCACGCGGTTGTAGGTCTCGATGTCGGGAGCGGTCAGGGAGACGTAGAGCTGGGTCGGGAGTTTATCTTCCTTCTTCATTTCCTCGATTCTCTCCGGAACGGTGCCGTTGGTGACTATGAAGGTTGTGAAGCCCCTCTTATGGAACTCCTCAACTAAATCCCCCATGTAGGGGTAGAGCATCGGCTCTCCGGAGAGGCTTATCGCTGCGTGCCTTGGATTCCAGGCCTCCTCGAACTTCTTCATGTTTATGCCCGGCATGCCCTTGTAGCCGACGAGGAGCTTCCTCTGGGCCTTGATGCTCTCCTCGACGATGAACGCTGGATCATCCCAGGGTTGCGGAAGCTCGGTTCCAAGGAAGCCCTCCATCGGGCGCCAGCAGAAGATACAGTTGTGGGTGCACCACGCCGTAACCGGCGTCATCTGGAGGCAGCGGTGGCTCGCTATGCCGTAGAACTTCTGCTTGTAGCAGAAGCGGTCGTGCTTCAGGCTCTCCTTGAGCCAGTGGCAGAGCTTCACCGAGCTGTGCCTCCCAACGAGCGCGTAGTGCTGCTTTTTAAAGAGATTGGCAATCTCCTCCGGCATGTTGGGGTTTGACTTAAACGTTATCGCCATTAGCCTCACCTAATCCCTCTCTGGGCTGGAGTTGGGGGAGGCGTTTAAAAAGGTGATGGGGCACTTTCGTTCCCCGAAAGGGGACGGGCGTTTATCAGCACTATGTCCTCAAAGAAAACGTGCCTCTTCGCGGCAACCTTCGCGGTAAATCCTGCTTTTTCCAGTCGTTCAATGGTTTCCTCAACTCCGGTTATCGAGCTCTGGACTATCTGGACCGTTCCCCCCGCTCTGAGGTAGTCCGGCACTTCCTCGATGAACCTATCAAGGACTTCCCTTCCGGTTTTTCCACCCACGAGGGCCAGATCTATGGGTTCTTCCGGCTCGCCCGGCAGGTAGGGGGCGTTGAAAGTTATAACGTCGAACTTTCCAGAAACGTTCTCAAAGAGGTCGCTCACCCGGAACTCAACGTTTCCAATTCCGTTCAGCCTGGCATTCTCCTCAGCGAGCTCGACCGCGATCGGGTTTATATCAACGCCGAGGACGTGGCTGGCCTTCCTCGCCATCAGGAGCGCTATAAGCCCCGTGCCCGTTCCAACATCGAGGGCGATATCGTTTTCCCCAACGGCAAGGTTCTCGGCGAGGAGAAAGGTGTCCTCGGCGGGCTCGTATACCTGGGGGTGGAGCTTGAGCTTGAGGCCGTAGTAGGAGGGCATCAGAAACACCTAAAAGGATCAGGGAGAAAAAGAGATCACTTCTTCCACTCGGTGTAGCCGCATCTTCCACAGGACCAGCGGTCCTCGTGGTTGGCCATAAAGACACCGGGCCCACAGCGCGGGCAGAACTTGTTCTTCCTGATGACCTTTCCGCCCTTAACCTCGTAGAGCTTCCACTTCTGGCTGGTCCTCTTCTTCCTCGCCATCTAAACCACCTCACTCCTCCTCCTTCTGGATGAGGCCATCCCTGACGAGAATGTACTCGGGCTCGATATAGAGCATCCTTTCCCTGTCATCGTAGGCCTTGGCGTAGCCCTTCGAGACGTTGCTGCCGAAGTAGCTCCTGATGTACTGGAGGACAACCTTCTCCGGGTCGAGGTCGAGCATCGCGACGAGCTTACCCTTCACCGCTTCCCTGCTCGGGGTGGGCTCGCCCTCGTGGAGTATGTCAAAGTATATCTCCTTTCTCCCGAGGAGCCTGTTCTCCCTTATCTCGGTAACCCTAATCTCCATCGTGAACCACCTCCATCTTCGACATGAGCTTCCCGCACCTGCGCTTGCATTCGGGTGTTACCCTTATAAGCACTACTCCCTCGTCCGGCTGGCCGTAGAGCACGACCGAGCCGATGGGGGCGTAGAGGACCGCCGGAATGGCAGCCAAATCTTCCTCGCCGTCCACCACTATGCGGACGCGCCTTCCCTTCCCGGCCAGGCCAAAGCCCTTTCTGATCGCGTTTAATAAAGCTTTCGTTATCGTCCCCGGGGGATTCCTGACCGTTATGAGGAGGGCATCGTCGTCTATCTGGGGAGTATAGTCCCTCCTCTTGGTCCGGTGGTCGTACACGGCAAGGTCCGGCCGGATTCCAAGCTTCAGCACGTTCTCTGTAACGACGTCGCCCACGGTCACGACAAGCTTTCCCTCAAGCTCATCCCGGATCCTGCGGTAAGGCTCGGGTATCTCCCCGCGTATCAGTCTCCCCAGCGGGCGCTTAAGCTCCCCTCTGAGTTCGGGCGTTAGCCTGAAGTACGGCATCATCTGACCCTTATCGCGTATTTGCCGGGGACCTTAACCCCGAGTTTCTGGGCTATCCTGCTCTTCTCGGGTTCGACTATTATGACTAAATCAAACCACTCCTCGCTGAGATCCCTGCTGCCGCAGACCGGACAGCGGTCTTCGGTGGTTATGTAGTGGCAGTGCCTGCAGGCGCGCTCCTTCGCCATGGATCACGCCTCCCTCTCCTTGCGCTTCTCCTTCTCGATCCACTCCCTCTTACCGAGGCCCGGCTGCCTCATCGTGAGGCCTATCTTGTTCTCCCTTATGACGCGGCTCTTGACGCTTATCGCTATGATCCTGGCCCTCACGTAGTCACCGAGCTTGAGAACGCGCTTGGTTTCTTTGCCTATGAACTGCTTGTTCTTCTCATCGAAGACAACGTAGTCGTCCATGAGCTGGCTGATGTGGACGAGACCGTCCATCGGGCCTATCCTTATGAAGGCACCGTAGGGAGCAACATCGATGACCTCGCCCTCAACCACTTCGTGCATCTCCGGCTTCCAGACGAGGACGTCAAAGAGGACCTCGTGGTAAGTTGCCCCATCACCTGGAACGATAACGCCCTGGCCGACCTCCTCGACCTCCATGACGGCCAAAATAACCCCCTCGTCCCTGTCATAGAT
>NZ_JALUYR010000071.1 GCF_027012695.1 Thermococcus sp. | reverse complement strand
TTTCCTCAAACAGACGAAGTCGGGCTTCACTGAAATCCTTCGATTATCAGAGCACCCTCTTCCTGAACAGATGATCTTGCCCTCCTTCTCTTCGGTTATCATGAAGCCGGGAATCATGCCGAATATCATGGGAATGAATATCAGCGCCAGGGGCACAAGGAAGCGAAGGCCAATGGCGAGATTGAGTGCTATGACTGGTGGTTCTGCCACAAGAAGCTCGAGTGAGCTTCTCTTCCTTTTCTGTTCACTCCAAGAAGATAAAAAGAAAGTGTTCAATCGCTTTCAATGTAAATTCCAATTGGGACTTTGGTATCACAAGTTCCTACATGGTAGGTGTATGTGCTGATTCCCAAATGGATGTATTCTGAAATGTCCTGGCCAACGCCATTCCACTCTCCATAATTTTGAATTCCCCCATATATATTAAGAGAGCTCGAAGATGTGTAGTGTATACCTGCGCTCAACCCTGCAGCCCATGGGGGAACGGCCCCACCGCTTAATGCCACTGCGAGGGCACCTATCGGAATCCCAACCCCGAAATCTGCCGAACATGCCCCGGAAGCATCCGAAATGAGATGGGCAAGACTTTTTGAGTCTCCGACTCCAAGGATAGTGGCATAGTTCATATCGGTCCCACTGTATATCCAGTTCATAATCTCTGAGTCTGGCAGTCCATTCCTGCTTCCTCCTACGATATCATTCTCTCCGATGGTCTCTATGTCATTGATGCCTTCCTGAATGCGCTCCTCTCCAGTAGGAACACAGTTGTGTATACTGGCAGTGCAGTAGTATTCCTTCTGGTGCAAATGATATGGTTTTGCATATATGTAAATATACCCCTTCTCGTTAGGTGCAAGGAGAATGCTACGCGAGAAGTAATACCTACCTGCCATGGTGTAGAAGTCGTTCCCGTATATGTCCAAACTTGGAGTGCTCTTCTCTGAAATTTTGTAACCATAAGCTACAGTAAGCCCAAATCTGGTGTAGTATTCTTTGATAATATCTATCCATGCGTTAACAATACCGGAACTAGAATATTTATTGTCAACAATCAGAACAGGCACTTTAATGTAATCTGAGGGCCTCCATGATAGGCTCCAGTCAGTTTTCCAGTAGTAGAACTGCCTGTTGGAACCCAACGGTGTCACATCACCGCTTTTCGTGCTGACCGTAATGGGAGATGAGGGCAATTTGTGCATGTTGATTTTCACAGTCTTCTTGATGTCCTTCGAGACCTCAGCGGTGTTGTAGTTAACCACGGTGAAACCCCTGTACAGCTTCCTATTTTCGTGATCTAGAACCCAGACCGAGATCATAAGTGAAGAACCAATGCCCTTAGGACATGCCCTTTTCCATTCATCAAGGACAGACTGAAACTTTTCATCGGAGAGAGGTATTTTGACTGTATTCCCCGAATCCCAGAACTTTAGCCAAGTGGGTTTTTCTAGGCTTCCTAAGAAAATTGTTCTGTATACTTCCCCTGTGGGAACCAGCGCATCTATCTGAACCTGAACCTCAACGTTCTCCGATATTTCTGTTAGGGGTCTTCCCTTCTCGTCAACTAGTGCAATTTGAATAGCTGGTGGCTGAAGGGCGTTTGCCAAGTATATCCCCATTGTTCCACTCACCAAAAATGTCAAAAACAGTGCTCCCATGATTCTTTTTGACACCATTTTGATCGCCTAATCGAGATTTGTATGTTATGTTGGGGCATTAATGCTTATAACTTTTTCTTTTTATTAGTACGTAATCATTTCCGCTTTTTTGTAGGTTAATGTAATTCTAACGGTAGTTTTGCTAACAACCTGAGTGAAAACAGGGGCGAGTAAATTAACGATCGATATATCGGAGCCCCTCCTTCTAAACAGCACCACGAGCGGGACGAGCCACGCGAGGTGGACCACAGCGGCAACTGGAAAAATCCGAGTAGTCCTAGGCAGGAATGCCCTCAAAGATCCTGTAAACCCAGTGGGTTGACAGGAAGATCGTGAACCTGCTCCAATCCGTAGAGAGGTCCCTCCAAACGACGACGAGCTTTATTGCCGGCGGGAGAGACAGCATCAACCAGATTATTTTTGAGACCGTTAGCGCCTGCACCCCTGACCCTCCGAGAACACCGTGATGAGCAGCCTGTGGATCTACACCTCGAGGAGGAAAAGGGCTATTAAGGTTAGGATATCCTTTTGAGGCATCTCTATGTCGAGGGTTCCGGGGCAATGGCGGTCATCAGCGCGGTGATTATTGAAGCCCAC
>NZ_JALUYR010000070.1 GCF_027012695.1 Thermococcus sp. | reverse complement strand
ACTTTTTCGCCCCACTGGGCAAATAGAGAGAGGAAAAACTCCTATATAAGCCTTTCGCCTTCTGGTGGCCCCTAAAAACCTGCCGTTGGAACGCTTCTCTAGAACTAACGTTCGTTGGAAAACGGCAAACTGGAGTGCCCCATATCTTTTCCGGCCGGATAAAAGATGGTGAAACGGCCGTCTTTGGAATTTAAACTTTTTATAACCCCAATGTCGGACTTCTCGAAAATACCCAGAGTTCGCTCCACCTATCTCCCGGGAAAACCCCCTTCTGACCCAGGGAACCCGCGAGGAAGCCCCCTCTAACCCCTGCCCGGAAACCTTTCCACGTTCCTTCCTCGGGTTGGCAGGAGCTTAACCCATCTTTTCTCGCGGTTTTGGGTGGAATCTATCTCCCGTTTGCAAAAACGTACATTGAACTACTCTCATGCAATGTAAAAATACGAAATCTGTTATAAGAGCTTGTTTTCCCTTTTATGACCTTCGGCTGTGCGATCGCTCCACCTATCTTTGGCAGTTTTGCCCCGTTTTTAGAAAACTGGCCGAAAACGTCTTCTTTAGCAGTGCACACTTTTTGAAACCCGGGATTCTAGAGGCTTTTCTTAAGCTGAACGGCTCTATTCGACCTTCCTCATCGGAAAAACGCCGGTGCACCGGCGCAACAATCCAAAAAGGGAAAAGCCCGGAAAGGGAATGTGCATTGCTACACATCTCTGCCACCGAAAGGGTTTTCTTTTTCCCGGGCCTTTTTCCGTCCATGAGGATAAAGCTCGACCTCGAATCGGAGGAAAGCTTTCCCGAGTGGGCCTTCGGCAAGCACGCGGTACAGGCGATGATATACTCCCACCTGGACTCCACCGAGTACAGGAAACTACACGACTCAAGCTCCTTCAAGCTCTTCACCTTCTCCGACCTCTACCCGAGCGGTCACTTTAAGCCCGGGACAAGGAAAAGCCTCATCATAAGCTCGCCGGACGAGGGATTCATAGAGACCCTCTACGAGAAGCTCCTCCCTGACGAGAGGCTCTACCTCGGGAATCACTCGCTTAAGGTTATTTCGATAAAGAAGTTTCGCCTGAGGCCGAGAAAGGCTTTCATAACCGGCTCGCCGATAGTCGTTAACGCGAGGCCGGGCATGGGCAAGTTCTTCACCTTCCACCACGATGGTAGCCTGGACTACTTCATCAGGAGCATAACGGAGAACGCGGTGAAAAAGTACTCCTCCTTCACGGGCGAATACTTCCAGCTCGACGGCCCGCTCTTCACGAGGATGGTCCCGCGCGTTAGGAAGGACGGGTGGGTGGATGTCTACGTCAGGGTGAACATCAGGGGGCGGTACTTCGACGTCCCTGGCTCGACGTGGAAACTGCTGGAGGCGAATATAACACCGGACAACAGGGACTTCTATGCCTTCACTATGGAGTCCGGCGTTGGGATACTCAACTCCCTCGGCTTCGGCTTCATAAATCCAATCAGGCCCACCACGGGCTGAATGCCCTGTACTCCTTTTCGCCGAGGACGTGCCTCTTCAGTTTTCTCGCCTCGTAGTCCATCATGAAGCGGTAGCTCATGCTCCTCTTCCAGGGCTTGTAGTAGACGGTTCTCCTGAGGGTGTCGGTTAAAGCCGTGAGGAGCTTCCTTTTGCCCTCCCGTGAAAGGTAAACTGCCTTCTCCTTCCTGCTGAAGTCCTTCTTTGAAAAGAGACCACCGTCGAGGGCCGTCTTTACCGTCGAGAAGACGTAGAGGGGCTTGAAGATGTCAGCCAAATCGAGCGGTAAGGAATGCCTCCTGTCGTTGGCCGCGTGAAGGAAGCCTATGGACGGGTCGAGGCCGGCCTTTATCGCCGAAGAGAAGGCTAAACCATAGGTTATCGCGTTGGCGTAGCTTATCAGCGCGTTCACCTCGTCTTCGGGAGGGTGTCTCGTTCTCTTAAAGTCCTCAACGCCTATCGCTTCTCCAAAGTAGCGGTAGTAGTGGCTCCAGAGCTCCGCTTCCCTGCCCATTATCCCGTCAACGCTCTCGCCATCGACCTTCACCGAGTTCAGCTTCACCGGGTTGATGCCCCAGCGCGACAGGGTGAAGGCCATCGTGTTCTGGATTCCCTTGACTATCTCCCTTGCCAGGTGAAGCCTCTTTTCAGGGTTGAGGTAGTGCTCCGCCTGGCTCAGGTGGAGCTTTCCCCTCGGTGAGGCGTCATTGACGAAGGAACCCTTGTAATCGCCCCTGACGGTGTAGAAGTGCACTGGAATTCCCCTCTCGCTCAGAAGGTCTATGGC
>NZ_JALUYR010000069.1 GCF_027012695.1 Thermococcus sp. | reverse complement strand
AACTTCACCCACTCGATCTTGTAGTAGACCACGTCGTTGTCCTCATCAACGACGGCCATGATCATGTTCTTCCTGACGCCGTGGGCCACCCTAACCCGCGCCGTTATATCGTTCGGGGAGAAGCGCAGGTTCTCCGGAACCACCCACACGAGCCACTGGGAGTGCTCGTCCATCCCCCTCCTGTAAACGCGGAAGTGGGAGCCGAATTTTAAAGCCGATTTCACGATATAACCCCTGTCACGCAGATCGGTGTAGACGAGCAGCTTTATGTCGAACTGATCGTCCCTTTTTCTTCCAAGCTCAACCAGATCCTGAAAGGACAGCTCCCTCTCACCATCGAAGACCCTTATCCTGCCCTTCTCCAGCAGGTAGGCGGCCTCAATGAGGGAAAGAAACAGCTTTCCGTTAACCACCTCACCGAAGTAGCGCTTGTTGTAGAGCTGGTTGAGGGCTTTCTCTCTATCGCTGAAGACCCTATCCCCGCTGAGGTAAAAGACTATCGGTTCTTTCAATTCCTTCCACCCCATTCGTCCGCCGGGAGGAGCATGTAGTAGGCATCCTCTCCGTCGGCGTAGTAGCCGATTACTCTCTTTATTTTCCTGAAGCCAAGACTCTCGTAAAGCTTTATGGCCCGCTCATTGCTCACACGGACCTCCAGACCGATGTACCTTGCCCCCCTGTTTATGAGCCTTTCGATAACTTCCGTCAGAAGGGCCGAGCCTATGCCGTTGCCCCGGTAGGAAGGGTCAACCGCTATGCTCATTATGTGTCCCTCGAGGTCCGGACGGAGATAGGCCATTACGTATCCGATGACCCTGCCCCCGTACTCGGCGACGAGGAAGGTCTCCGGATTGTTCTCAAGGAAGGTCAGGAAAATTCCCCTCGGGTACTCCTCCCGGAAGGACTCGCGCTCTATCCTGACAACGGCCGGGATGTCGAAGAGCCTCGCGGGTCTCACTACAACCATGGCTAAGGGTAGCCTACCGGCGGGTCCTATTGACAGGCTCATGGCCGAAACTACACATCAACTCTTTTAAGGATTGAGGAGAAAGATGGGTAGCACATGATGAGCACTCTCGAATCTGACCGCGGGGATGATGACCGGATTCCTGGCTGATTTTTTCCACAACGGGCAAAAGGGAAAGAAGTCAGGAGGGTTACGAAGCCGAGGCCACAAAACCCGTCAGCAGCTCGGCGTAGCCAGAGTCAAGGCCCTCCATGTAGGCCGAGACCTTGGTTCCGGTTTTCCAGCGATCCTTCCCGGCGAGGACTATGACAACCTGTCCGCTGCCCCAGACGTCCGCCTTGACGAAGATGCCTCTTTCACTGCTCCTCACGGCGTTCTGCTCCTTCAGGGAGAGCACCTGTCTCACGTAGGTTCCAACTCCGTCATAGGCATCCGGGCCGCCGAGGATGACGATTATCCTGGAATCCTTGTATGTCTCAAACTCGTCCGCGGTCACGCGCCTGGCCTTGAGTCCAAGGGCCTCGAGCTGCCCCTGGAGGAGTTTGCCCTTTATCCCCCAGTCTATGTCGTTCGCCAGAATCACTACCTCCGGAGTTTCCGGCTGAGTGTGGGTCATGCTCCAATCAACGAGCTTCTTCAGGACGTCGAACTCCTCCTTACCTCCTGCCTCGAGCTCGAGAGAAACGTAGGCAGACCGATAATCACCATCCCCGGTCAGTACTGCCCCGCTGTAATCCACGGTTCTTGCCAGAAGACGGGGATAACGATCCCTGACCGCCAGGAGGAACCTGAGTTTCTCCAGATAACCTCTTTCGGGTTTGAATTCCGTCCGCTTTCCCCCCCATTCAACGGTAACACTACTGTCCAAGATACTGGCCTTTGCCACAATCTCCTGGAGGGTGAGGGATACAGCCGCCGAGATGTTGAAGCTCCTACCGGTCAGGTTTCCGATAACCTCTTCCATGAGTAGGAGTCTCTTGGGATGTTCATCCGAGAACCGCAGGAGACTCCTCCTGGCGATACCGAGGGCAGACTCGGGGAGAACGTACTGCCAGCCGACCGCCGTCGAGACATTTATCTCCAGCCTTTTCCCTTCGGGAAGCAGAAAGGGGTAGCCCGTGCTGACGTTGGGGATCGCAACGGGGACGTCGCTCATGTTGAGGGCACCCCTTATGACCATTGCCAGCTGGAGCGGTTCCATGCGGAGCATCGAGGCGACGCTGACGTTTCCCGGGGTTCCTATGTGTCCAGGATTGGTCGAGTCCAGCAGAGTGCCGGCTGTGACTATCAGCCCCGCGCCGGTGGAGTGGAGGTAATCGTTGAGCGCCCCTGTTTCTCCTCCGTTCAGTCCCCAGCAGGGAACCCAGAGGTTTGAGAGTACAACCGCTTCCGGCCGGAACTCCTCAAGAAGTGCCGGGAGCTCCCTGGGGGGGACTATTCTGAGGTCGTAGTGTTCGGCGAGAAACTCCCAGTGGTGTTCAGCTATCATGGATCCTGCACCCCGTTCAAGGGGTTTGATCTTATCCTCAACGTCCGAGAGGTTGTAGTGGTACCTCTCGCGGGAGGCCTTCAGCTGGAGTTCCACCGAGGCAAGGGAACGCAGGAGGGAGATTGCCTCCACTGAAGGATCAACGACGAGAACCCTCTTCCCGGAGGGGTTGATCACGTAGTAGGTGTACACCGGACTGCGGGAGGTGTGGTTCTCCACGTCCGTTGCCTCCACGAAGAAATCCACTCTGGTCCCGGCCTCCGCCCCGGGTATCGTAAACCGGCGGTAGAAGACGTAGAAGTCCTGTGTTTCGCCATAGAATCTAGCCCGGATTGATTGTATAATCGGGTTTTCGGGCGGCTTCTTCAGAAACGCCTCGCGCCACCGACCTCCATTCAGGCGGTAGTAGGCGTGGATCCCCCCGTTGATGTCTACACCGTAGTCGTCGGCTACCATGAAGTAGACCGTGTACTCCGAGTTGGGCTTCACCGCAAGGCCATCCGGAAAGTTGCCCACTATTATGAGAGGGGGCTTTGGTTCGGCCACTATTATCGCGGACCCAACGGCCGGTAGAAGCGCCACGAGGAGCAGCAGAGAGACGAGTACCGCGGTGAGTTTCCCCATACGATCACCGGTGTAGTTGGGACCTCAAACTATTTATCCTTTCCCGCCCGAAAGGTTTAAACGCCTGGACAAATAATCCGGCCCCATGAGGAAGTGGCTTCCGTCCCTGGCACTGCTCTCCCTGATCTCGCTCTTTCTCGGGGTCTACGTGGGGTCTGTGAACGTTAGTCCTGGCGAAATAACCTCGGGTATAGCCTACGGTATAAAATCGGCCCTCTCCAGCGTTTTTCATGGAGTAAACCCTGGGGAGAAGCCAAAGTACTTCGTTATAGTCTGGGAGATCCGCCTTCCACGGGTTCTGCTGGCATATCTCGTCGGACTAAGCCTCGCCAGCGCGGGTGTTGCCAGCCAGGCACTCTTCAGGAACCCCCTCGCGGACCCCTACATCATAGGCATAAGCGCCGGGGCCGGACTTGGTGCGGCCCTGGCTTCCGTCTATTTACCCTCTCACATGGGACTTGCGGCCCTCGTTTCTGCGGTACTGTCCGTTATCGTGGTCTACTCGATTTCGAAGGTTGACGGGAAAGTGCCGGTGGACACCCTCCTGCTGGCCGGGATAGCCTTCGGCTTCCTCTCGAGTGCGGCAACGTGGTACATCCTCCTGACCCACCAGGACAGGGCAACGCTAACATGGATGTGGCTCATGGGGACCTTCAACGGCGCCGACTGGGACGACGTCCTCGAGATGGCTGTCGTATCGGGCATCGGTATCGGCTTTCTGGCAGGGAAGTGGCGCGAGCTGAACCTGGTCCTCCTGGGAGAGGAGAGCATAGCCCTCGGCCTTGACCTCCACCTCTACAGGAAGCTGTTCATCGGTGTCATAACCCTGCTCACGGCCTTCTCGGTCTCGACGGCCGGGATAATCGGCTTTATCGGACTCATGGGGCCCCACATAATGAGGTTCATCATGGGGCCAAATCACAGGGAGCTGACCCCAGCGAGTGCCCTCTTCGGCGGCGTTCTCCTTGTAATCGCCGACCTCTTAGCGAGAACACTTGCGAGACCGACGGAGCTGCCAGTGGGCATAATAACCGCCCTCATGGGTGCGCCCTTCTTCCTCTACCTCCTGATGAAGCACAAGAGGGGGGAGCTGTACTCATGATGCTTGAGGTGAGCATGTCCTTTTCCTACGGTGAAAGGGAGATCCTCAGGAACGTCGAGTTCAAAGCGGAGAAGGGCAAGCTCCTCGCGATAATCGGACCGAACGGTGCAGGAAAGAGTACCCTCCTGAAGGCCATGGTGGGGATTCTCGAACCGCGAGGAAGCGTCAGGCTCGATGGAAAAGACCTGATTGGAATGAAACCCCGCGAGAGGGCGAAGATGATAACCTACGTGCCACAGAGCTCCTTCCCGGAGTTCGCCTTCACCATCGAGGAGTTCGTCGAGATGGGAGCCTACACCACGAGGGGCGACGTCGAGAGCGCTTTAAAGCGCGTCGGCCTCTGGGAAAGACGAAAAGAACCCATCACGAGCCTCTCAGGTGGAGAGTACCAGTTAGCGCTCATGGCGAGGGCTTTAGCCCAGGGGAGCGGAGCAATACTACTCGACGAGCCGACGAGCCACCTCGACATAAACCACGCCCTCATGGTGATGGAGCTCCTGGCCGAGCTGAAGGAGGAGAAGATCATCATAGCCGTCCTCCACGACCTGAATCTGGCCCTCCGCTACGCGGACAGGCTTATGCTCCTCCACCGCGGGAGAAAACACTGGGAAGGAAAGCCGGAAGAGCTGAAACCCGGTGTCCTCGAGGAGGTCTACGGGATAAAAACGAGGCTGGTTGAGATAGATGGCCACAGGGTCGTCCTGCCCGAGCCAGCAAAGGTTTAAAACGTGGCGCGAGGATTAATGCTGGGGTGAGAAACATGGAGGAGAAGAAGACAGGTACCACCACCGTGGGAATAAAGGCCAGGGACGGCGTCGTTCTGGCCGCTGATACTCAGGCCTCCCTCGGCCACATGGTCGAGACGCTCAACATAAGGAAGATAGTCCCCATAACCGACAGGATAGCTATAACCACCGCCGGAAGCGTCGGCGACGTCCAGGCGCTGGCGAGAATGCTCGAGGCCCACGCCCGCTACTACCAGTTCACATGGGGAAGACCGATCACCGCGAAGGCGATGGCGCACCTCCTCAGCAACATCCTCAACGAGAACAAGTGGTTCCCCTACATGGTGCAGATCATAATCGGCGGCCACGTTGACGAGCCCACTCTGGCGAACCTCGACCCCCTCGGAGGGCTGATCTTCGACGACTATACCGCGACCGGCTCAGGAAGCCCCTTCGCGATAGCCGTCCTGGAGGAGGGTTTTGAGAAGAACATGAGCGTTGAAGAAGCGAAAGAGCTCGCGGTGAGGGCCGTTAGAACCGCTGGAAAGCGCGATGTATACACCGGTGACAGGAAGGTGCAGGTGGTCGTCATAACAGGTGACGGCATGAGGGAGGAGTTCGTTGAGTTCAGCGAGTGATTTCTTCAATTTCCATGAGGGTTTTTCCCATGGGAGGGAGCAGGGGACTCCTTGCTGTGGTTCTCGCCGGCCTTCTGGCGCTGTCTCTCTACGCGGCGGTCGAGCTGAACCGCAATCCAGAGACAATTCTCGATCAGGTCGACGAAATACTCGCCCAGGTCCAAGAGATAAGGGGGCTGACCTTTAAGGAACCGCCCCAGATAATCGTAATAACCAGGGCAAAGGCCCTCGAGATGTGGAAGCCCGGCAAACCCGACCTAGAGAGGCTCCGCAGGGAGGAGCTGATATACAAGATGACCCTCCTCCTACCCCCGGATTACCGATACATCAAGGAGGAAGAAAAAAGGAGCGCCGGCTGGATAGCCGTTACAGTGGGGAACACAATTTACATAATCCGGGAAAACTTCGTAAGGGATCCTGCGACTGCAAAGCGGACGATAGCCCATGAGCTTACGCATGTCCTCCAGAAGCAGTGGTTCAACGCACGCTATGGGGCCAACACCACCGACGGAACCCTCGCGGTTCGGGCTTTGGTGGAGGGCGACGCCGATCTCGTGGCCGACATCTACTGCCGGAGGAACGGAATACCGATTCATAGGATAAGGTCGCTCAGCGGCGACCCGCTCACCGACGTCCACATATTTCCCTACGTCTTCGGCGAGGGGTTCGTTGGATACCTATACGACAGGGGAAACTGGACTCTCGTGAACGATGCTTATTCTCGCTACCCCGGAACCACCCTCGAGGTCATGGAACCGGAGCTCTACCTCCACAACTTCTCGTCACTCGCTGTCAGCCTTTCACCACCCAACGGTTCCCAGATTCTACGGAACGATAGAATGGGAGCGTTCTACGTCTACGTCCTCCTCAGGGACGTTGCAAAGCTCGATAACGAGACCTCATGGGAAGTCTCTACCGCGTGGCTCGGTGACAGGCTCATCCTCGCGAAGACGAGCGACGGCTACGCCCTCCTCTGGAAGGTCGTTTTCTCCAGCGAGAAGGCCGCGGAGGAGTTAGGGAAGGCCCTCGAAGAGCTCTCCGCGGACAACGATTACGCCGAGAGGAGTGTAACCATCGCTGAAAATACAGTTCTGCTAACGGCCACAAGGAGGGAGTGAGGTGAAGCTCAGGTGTCCAATCTGCGGGAGGGAATACGATAGGCCCGTGCAGAGGTGCGAGTGCAACGAACCTGTCGAGTTCGAACTCTTAAATGGCGAGCCCTACATAGGCAAAACCATCTGGGAGAGGTTCTACGACTTCTGGCCCGTTGAACCTGCCCTCGAGCTTTCTCTTGGAGAAGGTGACACGCCGCTGATAAAATCCAAGCTCGGTGAGGAACTCGGCGTAAGGCTCTACCTCAAGAACGAGACCGTAAATCCCACATGGAGCTTTAAAGACAGGGGAACGTTTCTGGCTATGAGTTACGCCCTAAAGGCCGGCTACAAAACCGTCGGAACGGTCTCCACAGGAAACATGGCGGCGAGCGTTTCAGCCTATGCCTCTCGCTTTGGCCTCAATGCCAAAATCCTCGTTTCTGAAAGCGCTAGCAATGAAAAGCTCAAGGCCGTCTCCGTCTACGGGGCCGACGTGATAAGGGTCAAAGGCGACTACGGAAGGCTTTACTTCGAGAGCCTGAAGCTGGGAGAAAGTCTAGGAATTTATTTCATGAACTCGGACAACCCGTTCCGCGTTGAGGGCTACAAGGGCATAGCCTTCGAGATAGCCGAGGAGGTAACGCCGGATTACGTCCTAATTCCAACAAGCTCCGGCGGTCTATTCAGGGGCGTGGCGAAGGGCTTCATCGAGCTAAAAGAGAGCGGACTCATCGAGGAACTCCCGACTCTGGTTGCAGTTCAGGCGGAAGGCTGTTCCCCGATATGCAGGGCGTTCAAAGAGGGAAAAGAAAAAATCGAGCGCTTTGAAAGGCCAAAAACGATAGCAAAGGCCATAGCAAACCCCTATCCACCGAGCGGGAACGCGGTTCTGAAGCTCCTAAGGGAGTTCGGCTGGCTCTGTGTTGCGGTGAGCGACGACAAAATCAGGGAGGCCCAGAGAAAGCTCGCGGGAGAAGGCCTCTTCGTCCAGCCGGCGAGCGCCACCGGGATTGCCGCTTTGAGAAAGCTCGTCGAAAAGGGAAGGATTGAGGAGGGAGCGAAGGTCGTTTCGATTCTCACAGGTTCGGGATTGAGGACCCTCTCCCAAGCCAAAGGGGGAACGATAAGGGAGTGTCCCCTTGAAAGCCTTGAAAACTGCCTGAGGTGATCCCGATGCTCGTCGGAATCGGTCTGATGCCCCACGGGAACCCGGTCCTGGAGCCTCCCGACGAAGAAACGAAAAAGCTGGCGGAGGTTTTGAAAGACATCGGAAAGGCCTTCGCAAACGTTGACTCCTACGTCCTGATAAGCCCGCACAACGTCAGAATGAGCGACCATCTTGGAGTGGTTATGGCGGAAAACCTGGTTTCATGGCTCAGCTTTGAGGGAAAGGAACTGCCTGGTGAGTGGAAAACCGATAGGGAGCTGGCCGAGAAAATCTACAGGGCCGAGAAGAGCGCGGGGATTCCGGTGGTGGATTTGAACTTTGCCTCGCTCCGCGGGGAGTACTCCCGGTGGCCGTTGAGCTGGG
>NZ_JALUYR010000068.1 GCF_027012695.1 Thermococcus sp. | reverse complement strand
CCCATCGAGAAGATGAACATCATTATCGAGAGCGGGACGACGACGAAGCCCGTCTGGATGGCGTTGTAGTGGAGGTACTGCTGGACGAATACCGGAACCGTGAACATTATACCCGCAAGGGTCATCTGGAAGAAGAGGCTGACGAGGTTGGCCGCGGTGAAGACCTTGGACTTGAAGATGTCCACGTCTATCAAAACGTCCTTCCCCTCGGCCTTGCGCTTCTTCTCGTATCTCCAGAAAGCCCAGAGGGTTAGCAGGCCGAGGACCATCAGCAGAAGGACAGGCGGGTTCGTGAGCGGGTCCATGATGAGAACCGAGAGCGTCAGCAGGAACAGACCAACGCCTACTAGCGTGGCTCCGACAACGTCAAGCTTGATTTTTCTCTCTGGCTTGTAGTCCGCGAGCAGCTTCATTCCGTAGAATATCCCAGCGGCAATAAAGGCTTCCATGAAGAAGCCGAGACGCCAAGTTATGTAGGTCGTGAAGAAGCCGCCGATGATCGGGCCGAAGGCGGCAGCGGCGCCTCCGACGCCGCCCCAGACGCCGAAGGCGAAGGCCCTGTCCTTACCAGTGTAGGCTTTTGTGATGTAGGTGACCGTTGCCGGCATCATCATCGAGGCGCCGATGCCTTCAAGGATCGACCAGCCGATTATCAGGATGAGAAGGTTGGGGGCGAAGGCCGCCATGAGGGTTCCAACCGTGTAGATAACCAATCCGCGGAAGAAAACCTTTTTAGTTCCCCAGATGTCGGCCAGCTTTGCACCGGTTATCATGAAGGCCGCCATAACGAGTGCGTAGAGCGTTATCGCGCTCTGAACACCGCTCACCGTGGTGTCGAGGTCTTCCACGAGGGCGCTGATGGAGACGTTCATCATCGTCGTGTCTATGAACATTATGAAGAGCGCCGCGCTCATTATGTAGAGGACTCCCCACTTCGAATGAGCCATTCTGTTCACCAGAGAACGGATAAGGTGACGGAGTTATAAAATTTCCTAACCCTTCTCGACGACGACCTCAATCCTGCCAAGGAGAAGGATGGCAAGAAAAACCAGGATGACCGCGGCCTTCAGGGCAGAGGAAACCCACGAAGGATAGGAGATGGGAACCCTAGAATCGGCGCGGAGGGTCGTTCCGTCATCGAACACCTCCGCATCTGGGGGTATTATGAGGAGTGAGAGGGCAGTGATGAAATCCCCCGCCATGCCGGCCGTGTTGAAGACGTAAACGAGCGCCCAGAAGTTGGAGTGGAGGAGCCAGGCGAGGGCTAGGGCCGCTAACGAAAGGATCAGAGGGGAGAGGGATACGATGACGTATTTTCTCGCCGGTAGGGGAGTCTCAACGGCTACGTAGGGAACCAGAGTGAGCCTGTTAATCGTCGTGACGCCGAGTCTAACCCTGGCCCCGAGGAGCTTGGCAGTGAGGGCGTGAAGCCCCTCGTGGAGGGGAATTATCACCGCCCAGGGGAGGAAGAGGAGGTAGAGAGCATCACCAGGATAACTTATCGAGACCTCCAGCCAGGGCATTGCCAGGGGAGAAAGGAGGAGCAGCAGAAAGGAAAGGATTAGAACATCAGAGGAATAATCGGAGAGCCTCAGCTCCCCCATCAGAACTCCCTCTCCACCAGGAACTCGGCGAGAAGCTCCAAATCCTTCCTCGCCTCGCTCTCCGGGAGTATCTTTAACGCCTCGTTCGCCTCTCTGACGAGGTTCTTGGCGTAGTCTGCCGCGTAGTCGATGCTGCCGTATTTCTTAAGAAGGTCGATGGCCCTGGCGACCTCTTCCTTGACCTTCTCATCGTGTATTAACGCGTCGCCCTTCGCATCGCCGGCGTACTTGCCGAAGACCTTCATGAACTCGGCCTTATCTTCATCGCTCGCGTTCTGGAAGAAGTGGCTAACTATCAGCGTCTTCTTGCCCTTCCTTATGTCACTCCCCACGGGTTTGCCCAGCTTCTCCTCGTCCGCTATGAGGTCGAGGACGTCGTCCCATATCTGGAAGGCCACCCCGACGTTCATGCCCCACTTTGACAAAGCTTGGATGTACTCCTCGTCATCGGTTCCGATGATGGCCCCAATCTCGGCCGAACCCTGGAAGAGCGCCCCGGTCTTGCCGGCTATCATCCTGAGATATTCGTCAACCGTAACCTCTTCCCTCGTCTCGAACTCTATGTCAAGAGCCTGTCCCTCGCAGAGCAGATTGGAGGTCCTGACGAGAACGTCGAGGATTCTGGCCTTCTTCTCGGGGCTTACCTCGGCCCTCGCTATCGCCTCGAAGGCCTTTGAGAACAGCAGATCACCGGCGAGGATGGCCATGTTCACTCCCC
>NZ_JALUYR010000067.1 GCF_027012695.1 Thermococcus sp. | reverse complement strand
ACCTCCCCGAGTATCGGTGCGACCTCGCGGATCCTGTCGAGATTCACCACGGTGTTGAAGCGAACCGTGAAGACGCCATCATCCGTTTCCTCGATGGAGTACCTCACCGGTTCCCAGGAGCGTTCCTCGGGGATTTCGACGCCGAGCTTTTGGGCTACCGCCTTCTCGCCCCTGCTTAACTTCTTCCAGCGCCAGAACCCGTGGGTTATCCACTCCTCCGGGAGATCGAAGCGCCTTCTCCAGTAGTCCAGCGCCCTGAACCACTTCTCCCAGAGTTCCGGCTTTTCCTTTTTCAGCCTCTCGAATTCCGATAGGGACGCACTCGGACAGAGGAAACATCCAATCCTGTCAAATCCCCGCTCGTAGAGGGGGTTGTAGGGGAGTTTTCTGCTGAAAATGTAGAGCCATACCTCTATCGCCCTCCAGTGGAACACCGGTGAAGCACCGATTTCATTGGGTACCCATTCGTTCCTCCATACCCGGGGCTGTTTGAAGCGCTTTATGCTTTCGTACTTTCTCTGGCCTACGAACATGAGGACGCCTTTTGGATAGTTCTCCTTGATGGCGAGGGTTATGGGGCCGAGCTTGGTAACCTTACAGCACCAGCGGTAGTCCCTGCCCGGAGGGGAGAAAACGTAAAGGGCCCTCCAGAACGCATCTCCCGCATCGGCGACGATGAACTTTATCCCCTTCAGTTCGAGATCCTTCCTGAGCTTTTCCACGTACTCAATCGTCTCGGGGAACTCTATGCCTGTGTTGTTGAAGAAGACGGTAAAGTCCCCCCCAAACTCCTCGAGAGCAAGTCCAAGAACGGCTAAGCTGTCCTTTCCCCCGGAGAAGGCCACAGCCACGGGGAGGTCGGAGTATTTCTCCGAAACGCGCCTCATGAACTCCCTGGCCTCCGTAACCTTCTCCTCAAGGGCTATGCTGTTGGCCCTCAGGACATCTTCCATCGTTGCTCTTCTGCCCTCGCGGTAGCTCACCTTCTTCTGTCTCTTTGGCTTCACTCCAGTTCCCCTTTCACCGCGGATCAGGGCCCCGTAGTCCTTTTTTGCTATTCCCGTAGCGAAAACCTCGCCCTCCTCTGAAACGAGAATAACCTCATCGTTCACCATTATGCTCGGGTCCGCTTCAAGAACGCCGACCGGCAGGAGGTTTGCTCCCCCCTTTATTGGCTCCACTGCGCCCCTATCAACGATGACCCATTTCCTCATCGTCTTCCCGAAGCGCTTCCAGAGGGCCATTGCCCCCTCAACCTTCAATCCAGCCCTCCACTTAAGCTCGATGGGGTCGAACTTGACGTAACCGAAGACGTAGCCGTCAACGATCACTTCGTAGGCCTCGTCCTCACCCGGAAGCTTGTTGAGGAGAACTATCTTGCCCTCAAAGACCTCGCCCACGTCAACACCGAAGTGTTCCAAAAAGACCGAGCGGATGAGCTCAATATCCCTCTCAAAGGCAAAGCGCAGGTCTCCGGGAGGTGTCAGATCGAGGCGAAAGACGTTTTCCTTTCCGTGAACCGCGCAGGAATCCTCAATGAGTGGAACGTTACACTTCTCGCACCAGTGGATGTGGGACTTGCCAAGGAAAATGGGTCTTCCCATTTCTCTCACCGGAGGCGGAAAGGATGGAAGGGTTTATAAGTTGGGCGGTTGCTGGTACCGGTGCTGGATGATAGAAAAGTTTATAAATTTGATAACTCTACCAAGTTCGAAGAATTCTTGGAGGCGATGGTAATGAATTTCGCGGCCGTGGCCCTCCTCCTCATCGGCGTTTTTCTGCTCGTGCTGTTGCTCCTGAGCGTCAAGGTTATACGGCCATACCAGAGGGGACTTGTGGAGAGGCTTGGAAAGTTCAACAGGATCCTTGAGCCGGGAATACACTTTATCATTCCCTTCATGGAGCGGGTTAGGGTCGTGGACATGCGTGAGCACGTAATCGACGTACCCCCTCAGGAGGTGATCTGCAAGGACAACGTCGTCGTCACCGTGGATGCAGTTGTCTACTACCAGATAATTGATCCCGTTAAGGCCGTTTACAACGTGAGCGATTTCCTTACGGCGATCGTCAAGCTAGCCCAGACCAACCTGCGCGCCATAATCGGCGAGATGGAGCTCGACGAGACGCTGAGCGGAAGGGACCTTATCAACGCCCGTCTCCGGGAGGAGCTTGACAAGATAACCGATCGCTGGGGTGTAAAGATAACCCGCGTCGAGATACAGCGCATAGATCCACCGAAGGACATCCAGGAGGCGATGGCGAAGCAGATGACGGCAGAGCGTGAGAAGAGGGCCATGATCCTCCTCGCGGAAGGAAAGAAAGAGGCTGCCATCAAAGAGGCTGAGGGCCAGAAGCAGGCTGCTATACTCAAGGCCGAAGGCGAGAAGCAGAGACAGATCCTCATAGCCGAGGGCCAGGCCCAGGCAATAAGGAAGGTTCTCGAGGCCCTCCGGATGGCGGACGAGAAGTATCTAACCCTCCAGTACATTGAAAAGCTCCCAGACCTCGCTAAGTACGGCAATCTCATCGTCCCTTACGAGACGGAATCCCTCATCGGTCTTCTGAGGATACTCCAGAAGGTCAGGAACACGCCGCTTTCGGGATCCGGCAGGAAAGAGGAATCAGAAGATCGGGAGGGGGAGGATTAATCCCTTTTTTTGGGGTGTTGATAGTGGGCACACTTCCCCTCCTTCTCCTGATCCTTGGCCTCCTCACGGTTATCCTCGACATGATGGTGACCGCTTTCATAACGCCGGTTGGGATAGCCTTCATCGTCCTTGGCCTTCTTATGGGGTTCGGCTTTAACTTCACCGAGAGCTTCGTCATCTCCCTGGTGGCAGCGCTCCTGTCTTACATCGTGGTGGCCAGGTACATTGGGAATGACGTTGAAGACGCCGGAAGGGGCAAGTACACCTTCGAGCTGAAGGGCAAACGAGGTAAGGTGGTTGAGATCGGACGGGACCACTACATAGTGGAGCTGGAGGGTGAGAGGTGGATAGCGGTTCCGCTCAGTGAAGAGAGACTGAGGATAGGGGACGTCGTTGAGGTGGTTGACGTTGACGGCGTGAAGCTTATTGTAAAGAGGATTCCCACAGCTCATCAATAGTCTTCCCTATCTTTGTGAAAAGCCCGTTTCTGTAGACAGCCTCCCCGTTCACCATTACCACTTCCACATCGCTTCCCCTCGCGGAGTAGACTGTGTGGGAATAGGGGTTTCTCCCGGGGAGGAACTGCGGTTTTCTGGCGTTCAGCAGAACCAGATCCGCCAGCTGGCCGGGCCTTACCAACCCCGCCTTCAGACCGAGCGCTCTCGCACCTCCAAACGTTGCCCAGCGGAAAACCTCTTTAGCGCTTGCAACGTCCGTTCTCCTTCTCCAGACCCTGTTAAGAACGGCCGAAAAGCGCATCTCCTCAAACATATCCATCAGCCCCGAGGGATTTGGCGAATCGTTGCCAAGGGCCACGTTGGTTCCCCTTTCGGCGAGCTCTATAACCGGCGCGATTCTGCCCTCGAGCTTCGCCATGCTGAGTGAACAGTGAACGAGCGTGGCACCGCTCCGGGAGTACAGCTCAACCTCCTCCCCATCCAGGTAGATGCCGTGAACCCCAACGAGCTTCCTGTCAAGGACGCCGGCTCTCCGGAGGTATCCAACCGGCGTGAGACCGTAGCGGCGCTTAACGGTTTCAACTTCCCTCCTGCTCTGGGAGAGGTGGACATGGATCAAAGCGTCCCTCTCGCGGGCGAACTCGCCTATTTCCCGCATCAGTTCCAGGGAGACAGTGTTGGTTGCGTGGGGAGCCATGGTCGGCTTAACAAGGGAACTCCTCCCATCCCAGCGTTTGAAGAAGCGAAATCCGTCCCCGGGCTTCGCGAGGGGAAAGTCAACCTCATCCATAACCGTCTGACCGATGAAAGCCCTGATCCCCAGCTCAAGTGAAGCACGCGCTATCTCGTCCGCGAAGAAGTAGTGGTCGTTTATGGTTGTGGAGCCGTTCGCCAGAGCTTCAGCCATTCCGATGAGTGCCCAGCGGTGGATTTCCCGCGGGGTCCACTGGAGTTCGGCCGGCCAGATCACTTCCTCCAGCCATCTATCGGTGGGCAGATCCTCGCCCAGCCCCCTGAATCTGGCCATTGCAACGTGGGTGTGGGCGTTTATAAGACCCGGCAGGATGAGGTAACCCTCTCCCCCGTAGGTCTCGTCAACGTCGTACTCCCCGAGCCTATCGGGGGGAACGATGTCCCGAATGTATCCCGAGTCCACGATAACCGCAACGTTCTTTTTCACCCCGTAGGGGTCAACCACGGTTCCGAGGAGGGCCTTCATTCGCTCACCGGGGGGTGTTGGCTGTGGAAGGCTTAAACCTTTGGGTCATTCCTCCAGCCTCGCCGCCACCCAGGCCAGGAGGAGTATGAAGAGCATCCCCGCAACGAACGAACCGCCGATGTAGATCAACTTTTCCTTCCCTGAGGACCCGCCGGCCGGGGAGGCTGTGCTGGTGTCGTTGGATGGAACCGGAACCTTCACGACCTTCGTTATCACCTCGGGTTCGCAGGTTTCGTTGGAAGGGGTTGGTACGTTTTCGGAAATTTCTCCTGTGGTGGAGCCGGTGATCCTTATGACTGTGGAGTTGTGAAAGACCTGCCCGAGAGTTTCGACTCCCGCGGTTATCTCGTACTCCCCGGGCGCGAGGGGAATCGCCAGTATTCCGTACGATCTGGACTCGTTTGGGAAAAGCCTGTCCACCCTCTCCAGCCATTTCCCATGAACGGTGAAGTTGTCCGCCGCGCTCCCAAAACCCTCGGGAAGGGCAACCGTCAGGGTGAAGGGCAGGGGCACGTTGCCGAGGTTTCTGACTGTCACGTTCACCGGGATGGGCGATCCAACGGTGCCGTTGGAGGCTCCTATGAGAACCCGGTACTCAACGCGGGCCGGAAGGACCTCAATTTCGGCCCTCTCGGATGTGAAGGTCACCCTCTCGAGGCCGTAGCAGGAAAGATCGTAGGGGACGTGCCCGACCACCGTCACGCTTCCGAGGCTCACCTTCCCCGGTTTTTCGGGAAGGATCCGGAGGGGAATCCTTAGCTCTCCACCCTTCGGTATCTCCTCGACGTACCGAAAGTATTTGCCGAGCAGCCGGAATCCCTTCCCGGGGTGGGGCTCTATCTCAACGTACCTGACGTCGTTCGGCCCATCGTTCCTGATGACTATGGTGGCGTTGAAGGGAACGTGCTGGATTACCCTCTCAGGGGCCAGCAGGGAGACGTTTAGCATCGCCGCCTCGCGGAGTTTTGGGAGCTCCTCCTCATCGATGAAGGCCACCACGCGGATCTCCCTAACGGCCCTCCGCTTCCTCACCGACGTTGCCCCCAGAAGAAGGCCACGGTAATGAATTCCCGACGAGAAGTTCCCGATAGAGATGAAACCGCTCCTCAGCGCCCTGCCGCAGGGGTTCATTATTGAGACGTAGGCACTGCCGTCAATCACCTTCTCCACCCGGATAAGATAGGGGCCGAGCCTTTCGGTCTTTCCCTCGCGAAGCCATCCTTCAAAGGATGGAAGAACCCTCAGACGAAGGTAGGCGCCCTTGAGGGTAACCTCGACCCGGAGGTAGTCGGAGCCAACGAGGTCACCCACGGCAATGATGATCCCCCCCGCGTCTATCCTCCCCCCCGGCTCGACCAGGTACCTCTCCCCGTTCACCCTCACCTCCGCGATCTCCACGAAGCCGCCGTCCTTCCTGGAAACGGTATAGTTGGCGAAGAGAACCCTCCATTCGCCCACCTTCTTTTCCCTGCCCCTCTGAAGGTAGCCCCTGAAGAGGACGGGCATCGGGTCAAGGTAAATCCGCAGGTTCCCGTAGGAGGCCCCGCTTCCAGTCACCACGAGCTCCCGCGAACCCGTTGAGTTTGAAACAACCACGGTTCCCCCGTCCCTGGTAACGGATTTCAGGAGGAGCTCGTAGTCACCGGCGACGAGCCTCTGACCCACGAGGAGGTAGGGAAAGCGGAAGGAGACGTTCACGTAGGTTAAGTCCGGCGTGTAAACGATCCTCCCAAAGAGGAAGGTGTAGTTCCCCAGGGAAAGACGGCCGCCGATCGGGATGACCCTCATGCCGCCGGACAGTCCACCGCCCGGATACACCAGGATGGAGCCGTCGGAGGGAGATACGTCATTGATGAGGAGCGATGCATTCTGAAGTCCAACCTCCGCCGGAAACTTCAACCAGCCCTCAATTGACGAACTTGCCCCAACGCGGGGGAGGAGGAGAAGCAGGAGAAAGATCACCAGAGCCCTTCTCACGGTATCACCCCCTGCACGATTGGAACGACCGCCGCACCCGAGGTGAAGGACATCATCTTGCCCATCACGACGGTTCCGATGTACTGGCCGATGGCCGCCAGCCAGAGGAGTATCACGAAGTAGTAGAGGGTTATTCCGAGGTGTCCGCCGTCCGCGAACTTTATGGCCAGCGCGGAGATGAGACAGTGGAAGACGAGGATGACGATCAGGATGTAATCGGTTATTTCAAGGCCGCTCTTGGTGGGAACGAAGATTATGTTCTGGAGAAAGTCTCCGTGAAGGGTCATGTTGGAGAACAACCCGTTCATATAGACCGCAACCTGAAAGGCGGCCGCCACCGAGAAGGCAAAGGCCCCGGTGATCCCGTAGATTACCCCCTTGAAGCTCGAAACGGTCTGGGACCGTCTTCTCCTCAGCCTCACCAGCCTCTCAAAGTTTCTGGAGATGACGGTGCCCACGTAGTCCGGGTCCGCTCCGAGCTTTATGCTCCTGTTAAATATGTTGGAGAATATGCCTATCAGCCAGCTTCCAGTGTCCAGGGTGAAGTAGTGCCACGACCGGTCGTTGTCAATCCTGATTGAGATCCTCCGATAGAGGTTCCTGATGTCCCTCGTGAGGACGCCGAAGTCGTGGGCGCTGAGGTACTTGAGAACCAGGGGTAAAGCCGCACCGCTCGCGGCTAGTGATGAGCTGAGGCTCCTCATGAAGGCGGGGAAGTTCTCGTCCTTCACCAGTATGCGCTTCTCCTCCCTGTCAAGCACCTTGCCCAGGTACACGAGGGGTGAGAGGATCATCGCTATCCGGACAAGGAGGGGTATCTCGAACCTTGGCCGTATGAACATGGTAACCAGGAAGAACATCGCAATGACGCCGGCCATCGAGAGGAGCAGTGCCCTGAGGAACCTTGCCCGCCTTTCCGCAGTCAGGGAGCCCTCGGCCCACACCCTGTCCTCGGGCATTCTGTACTTTATGACCAGCATGATACCAATCTCGGTGATGAGGACGAGGATAAAGGTGAAAGCACTGAGACTCACGATGTCCTGGCCCGTTATTATGGGCCCGATGATGATGAAGGTAACCATGAATACAACGGATATGATGAGGGACGAGTAGACCTCTTTGAATACGTCCAGGTCGTAGAGAGCGCCCTGGTAGAAGGTCTCGTAGTCGTCCATGACCGTCTTCTGCTCCTGCAGGAGGTAGTCCTTGAGCTCCACACCGCTGTCGAGGGAGTAGGCCAGCCTGTCGAGGAAGTCTGCGAAGACCTTGCTCGGTGTCCTCCTGGCGAGGAACCGCAGGGCCTCCGGCATTCCCCTGTGAAGCTTTGCCATCAGGTAATAGACCTTCTTCATGTCGCTCGCTATCGGCTCGAGGATCTTTTCGCTCGCTATGTTGAGGACGAGGTCGGTCCTGCTGACGTCACTGGTTGAGAGCACCGCGAAGTAGGTGGCGAAGAAGGGGATCTTGGAGTTTATCTGCACCCTCCTGTTGCTCATCCTCGCGTAGGGGTACCCCAGGGCATATATCATGGGGAGCAGGGGGATCGCGTAGAGGGCCAGGGACACCACCGCCGGCAGAGAAACCGCCCGCCTGATGAGGGACACGAGGACGAAGAGGACCATTGAACCGGCCACGCTGGGCAGGAGGACCTTTCTCAGATACTCGCGCACGTTGATTCCGGACTTGACGAGTATTCCGGTCATACTATCACCTCACAGCCTGAAGCTAAGTCCCTCTATTCCCTTTTCGTAGAACGCCTTGATCTCGCGGTAGACGTCGTGGTAGTTCGTTATTCCAAGCTCGGCCATTCTCTTGATTATCCTGGCCCTCAGGAAGAGCTCGTTGTATATCTCCTTCGGGTCCTCGTAACCAGCCACCTCCGCTATCTTGCGCTCGAGTATGTAGGAGTTGTTCATCCCGCGGAAGACGTGCCTGTCCGTAACCGAGTCCCACTCGAAGACGTTCCTCGTTGCAACCCCTCCGAGTTCTTCGTAGTAGCCCTCTATCTCAACGACGCTGAGAACCCTTCTGAGAAAGCGGCCGCGCACGTAAACCGCCTGCTGAAAGAGGGCGATGTTGAGATTGTCTATGAAGGTAACGGGTATGTTTATGGGGGGCCCTGTGAAGCGCTGTATCATCTTCTTCACATCACCCGCGTGGAAAGTCGCCATTACCGGGTGTCCAGTCTGCATGGCCTGGAAGGCTATCGCACCCTCCTCACCCCTGATCTCGCCGACGATGATGTAGTTGGGTCTTGAACGCAGGGCCGCTTTGAGGAGGTCAAACAGCGTGACCCTGCTCTCCTCCGGCCCGCGCTCCCTGGTGGTCAGCCTCTGCCAGTTCTTGTGGGGGACCACAACCTCGGGGGTGTCCTCCGCCGTGTAGATCTTGGCGTCGGGCTTGATGAAGGGTATGATGGAGTTTAGGGTCGTTGTCTTTCCGCTCGCCGTCTCACCGCATATGAAGACGCTCATGCCGTACTCGAGGGCCAGCCACAGGTACGCGGCTATCTCCTCCGAGAATGTGTTCCATTTCACCAGCTGGACAACGCTCAGCGGCGTGGCCGAGAACTTACGTATCGTGGCACTCGGACCCCTGATGCTGACGTCCGGGGAGTAGATTATGTTGATGCGCGAACCATCCGGGAGGGTTCCATCCACGATGGGATTTTTATCGCTCACGGGCCTTCCAATCCGCTCGCTGAGGTTCTTGAAGTAGTCCGCCAGCTTGAGGTTATCCCCGAAGGTGATGTTCGTCTCGAGGGCCTCGAATATCTTGTGTATCAGGGATACGTAGTTGGCACCGATAATATGGATATCCTCGATGTAGGGATCGCGCATGAGGGGTTCCAGTGGGCCGATGCCTATTATGTCCCTCTTCAGCAGGTAACGGAACTTCTCGATCTCAAGGGGGGTGAACGACACCTTCCCCCTGCCCAGAAGCCCTCCAGTCATCTTCTCAAGGGCCTCATCAACGAGGGCATCGAGAAACCTCTCGAACTCCTTCTCGTCCTCCGGTATCTTCTTCTCGGGAGCCAGCTCGAGTATCTTGTCCCGCAGGAGTTCGTACTTCCTCTCCTCCTCGGGCCCTCGAATCCTGGGTTCGATGACGATGTACTTCTTCTCCGTGTCAACGTCCTTGTATACGTGGATGAAGATGGGATCCCCCACGGGGTAGATTATGTTGGGGTACTTGATGTCCTTCATGTCCCTGCTGAGCTGGGGGTGGAACTCAGGGAACTTGCCCGTCTTCCTGACGAACTCGTCTATGTACTCCTTGAGGTGGGGATTGCGGGCCATTGCAACTTCCAGGCTGTCGCTGACGTTCTTCTTCAGGGGCATCTCACACCACCGCGGCTATCTCGACTATGAACCCGGCCCTGGGCTCTACCCTGAAGGGTATTATCTTCTGGAAGATTCCCATCGCGTTGTTGTACTTCACGATGGTGGCGGAGTTCTTGAGGTCGCCCCCAAATGCCTTCACGCTCAATCTGATGAGCATCGTCGAGACCTCTTCCAGCACACTGAGGCTTTCCCTGTCAACGTCGGCTGGATTCAGGGTCATTATCACGACCTTTCCCAGGGAGCTGACCCTCTTGAGGTGAAGCGAAAAGGCCCTTATTTCCTCCTCGTCCGGCTCAGGGGGAAGCAACGCGGCCACGGAATCCGCTATGACGACGTCCGGTTTCCAGAGCTCCCGCGCCCCCATAAACCGCGGGAGGAATCTGCTCCTGTCCACGAGACCAACAAGGAGCGGATGGAGGGAAACGAAAAGGAGCCTCCTCTTTATAAGGTCCTGAACTATCCCGTAGCCCAGGGAATCCATCTGGTTTATGAAGCCGGGAGTGGTGTACTGACTGGAAACGTAGGTCGCAGTGTGGCCGTTCCTAAGGAAACCGTAGAGGAGCCTCTGGGACAGTATGGACTTTCCAGTGCCCCGATCCCCCTCTATGAGTACCACGCTGCCTGAGGGTATGCCTCCCCCGATGCGCCTGTGGAGTTCGTCGTTGGGTATCCTTATCCCCAGAAGGCTCCCCATATCCTCACACCCCCGTCCTGAAGATCAGCATTCTCTTCTTCCCGTTCTCAAGCACGAGAGTGATCCGGTGATAACCCCCGGATCCAATGAAGGAGGCTGGAACGTATACCCTGCCCACCTCGTAGGGGGCGAGCAGACCCGATGGGACGAAGGTGAGGTTTGAGGAGGGAACGATGTTGCCGTCCACCATAACGACCACGGAGCGGGGATCGAAGGAGAAGGCTTCCCTCCCGGTGTTCCTGACGTAGAAGACGTAGGAATCAGAGGACGGATCGTAGGGGATGGACTCGGGATCGTTTATGATCTCAAAATCGGTTCTAAGGCTCGCGGCCACCTCCCTGCCCTTTACGGTGAGCCCGTCCGAGATACTCTGGGTGGCAACGTAGAGTCCCCCGGCTACCATACCCGCCACCAGCAGTGACACGATGAACAGCACAAGCTCTGAGACCACTGAACTCGCCATCCTCAACCCCCCACGGGGCAGTACCAGGCACCGCCAATCACCCTCGGCGATCCGTTGGCAGCGTTGCCCACCCATCGCCACTTTATCTTGAGCCCGCATCCCACCTCAGTACTCACCACGAGGGCGTGAACTCCGGTGTCCTTCGGAACGTTCTGAACCGTGACGGTCAGCCACTCCCCCGGGAGGAGGTACTTCCCGCCCGACACCCGCACCTTCGAGTCCACGAGGGTACCGTCGTAGATAAAGGCCCACTCCGGGGGCGATAGCGTGCTTCCAGCGCTGGTGATGTTGAAGGTGATGTCGTAGACCGTCAGATCGGGCAGGGTCTCGTAGGTATAGTTCCCGAGCTCTAGTTCCGCAGTCCTCTCAACGATGACCATCCTGTTGTAGTCCTCCGCGGCCCCGTGGATCATCGAGTATGCGTTCTCACTCGAGACGTACAGCGTCCCGAACGAGACCAGCGCCGCCACCAAGAGCACCGCAAAGGCCGCGGACACGCTAACCCCCATGGAGATCCCCTAAACGCCGTACACTTCTTCAAGCACCCGACTTATCGTCCTCAGCTCCCTCTCTATCGCGTCCAGAAGTTCTCTGGTTATCCTAACGCCCCTCAGTCTCTCGATGAAGAGCAGCGACACCAGGTGATCCTGTATGGTGAGCTTTTCGTCGGGCCTCCAGTCGGGTTCCCTGTGATGGGGCCTTATCCCCTCCGCGTACCTCAGAAGGGTGTTGAGTACCTCCTCGGAGATCCAGCCGATCTGATAGTAAAACTCAAGCACCTCCTCAAGGTTCTGCATGCCCACCCGCTCTATGAGGAAGCCCAGCCACTTCAGGGCCATCATTATGGAAACCATATCGTTCGGTATGCGCTCAAGTCTGGCCCTCGTCCGGGTGGGACTGATAAGGACATCCCTTATCTCCTGCGGAATCTCAAACCCCTTTGAGATCCCGGCATCGTTATCCATCACACCTCCCCCCGGGAGTTTTTCAGTAACACCAGTCATGGAAGTGCTGCCGAGGGGCCCCTCACTGAAAACTTCGTTTCCATTGACACCGGTGGCACCGCTGGACTCCACGGCCGGGGCCCCCCCTTCAGGTTGTGGCCGCTCCTCCTGAACCGGTTGCGCCGGTTTATCAGACTGAACCTGACCCTGCGATGTGGCGTTCATGAGGTAGTTCCTTATCTCCTCCAGATACCTGCCGATCTCCTCAACGCGGTTCTCCAGTCTCGACAACTTCTGGATCTGACCGGCGTAAACCCTGAGTACCCTGTCAACGATCTTGTCCACCTGTTCGGGGGTGAGTATGTCCTTTTTCTTAACCAGCCGCTCCTTTAGATCCTCGATCAGAAAATTGGGAACCTTTCCCCTCAAACGGGCCAGTTTCTCCTCTATTTCGGCTTCGGTTATCATGGCTCTCCCCCCGATATGACCTCGTATATCAGCTCGTCCAGATCCATACCATCAATGACAAGCAACCTCAGGTCGGCCTTGATTTGAGCTATCTCATCCTTCAGGTTCTCAATCTCCTCTCTCATGGCCTGAATCTCACTCATGAGAGGGTTGGATGAATCAACGTCCTTGAAGGGGTTTATCTGCTGAGAAACTATCTCATAGAGCACCATAACGTCCTTGATAACGCCATCAAGCCTCTCGATCTCCTTGCGGAGCTCGTTTATCTGTGATTTAAGGGTGTCAATGCTTATCTTTATCCGGGGAATGTCGTTTTCGATTTCGTTTATCCTGGTCATCACCTGCGTCAGTATCTCATCGTCCTTTTTCGCCGGGGCGTTCCCTCCGGCCTCTTCCCCGGGGTCGTCCAGTCGTATTATCTCCCGGTTGTCCTCGACGGACACTTCCTTTCCGTCCTTCTTTTTCTTGAACCTGTTCTTGAGGTACGAAAACGACATTTCGATCACCTGAAGACCCCGGTAATAAAAAAAGAAAAATGAAGGAGCTCACTTGAGCTCAACTATCTTGTCGGTGGTGCTGAGACCGTAAGCGGTCGGGGTTATGACCTTGGTGTAGCCAGGAGCACCAAACTCCGGAACGACCCTGATGGTTATCGGGGTCCTGGGCTCAACGCCGCCGAAGACCGCTCCGAGGTTGACGGTCAGGAGGGCGATGTCGCCGGCGGTAAGGGTTGGGATATCCCCGCTGAGCGAGCTGTCGGCGTCCTGGACGATGAGAATTCCAAAGTGGGTTCCATCAACCTTGGAGCTGTTCCAGGCGGCTGAGGTCGTGTCGAACATATCCCCGTTTATGGTTGCCTTGGCATCCCCGTAGGATAGAACGACCTGCTTCTGGCCGTTGTCGAGGTAGATCTTGGTCTGGTTGAGGTCAATTGGAGTGCTCCCGGCGTTGAGGGAAACCTGGATCGTCATCAGGGTCATGTTGTTGGCGCTCGGGGCGTAGCCTGTAACCGCATCAACCTTTATGCCCGTCGATACCTCCTGGGTGGTCTGCCTGCCCGTGGCCTCGGCCCTCTGCTGCAGGTAGCCGCTGGTGTTGATGAGCACCGCGGCAGCCACTGCGGCCACAAGCACCATGGCTATAAACACTATCAGGGTGCCGATACCCACAGCACCCCTCCGCTTCCCAAACAGCGGCTTCATTTCCGGCACCTCCTTAAGGATTTTGCAATATGATCTAAGAACCTTCGCATATAAATCAGTTTTTTGTTTGTAGATATGTAGAGGAGGATGTAGATACATATGTAGGTTGGTACTACCTCAAACAGTTATTAATATCGTTAGAAAACACACAACAAAAATGAGGAGCTCATGAATGTTTCGTGATCAGAATCGCCGACCCGCCGTGAACCTCGACCCGGACGTCGTGGGGGCCCCTCTCGACGGCATCAACGATTCCCTCAATGCTTGGAAAACTCACAAACTCCGGGGTCAGCGATTCAAAAAACTCCAGGGCCGGCAGAAGCTCGTAGCGATCCCTGAAGGGATCAATGATAACGATCCTGCCACCTGGATTGAGCATTGAGAGGGCCAGATTTACAACGTCTTCCCTCTCAGGAAGGTACTCCAGCAGAAAGGCCATGACCACGACGTCATAGGTGTTTCTGGGCACTATTCTCCTCACATCCAGCTCCCTCAGGATAACCCAGTCCATCCCCAGGTTCCTGACCCTGGTTTTGGCTATGCTGAGCAGTCCGGGTGAAAAATCCACACCCACATACCTTCCGTTCGGTCCCACCGATTCACCGATCTCTACAGGAGAGACGGAACCACAGCCGAGGTCAAGGACACGGGACCCGTCTTCGATTCCCGCCAGTTCAATGATCAGCTTCCGGTAAGCCCTGTTCAGGGCCATGAGAAGACGCATATCCCAGAAGTCGGCGCCCTTGTCGAAATCCATGAGAATCTTTGGATGTTCGGGAGAAATGAAAGCGTAATCCGCCATCCTGTACATCTCCTCAAGGATCCTGATCCAGTCGGGCAGCAGTTTCCGGACGGTCTCCCCGGTCAGTGAGAAGTCGTAGGAAAAATCACCCACCCTCAGGAGGCCGTCCTCAGCCTCGAGTATTCCGAGGGACAGATAAGAGTCGATAAGTCGGTCTAGATAAGCCCTGTTCGAAACGGGTATTCGTTCCAGTATTTCCTCCCTCCGGGCACCCCCTTCCAGCTTTCTGAACACATCGTACTTGAGCCCTATCTGTACGAGATAGCTGAGGGCCATCTTCGTCATGGCCTCAAAGTTCCTATCGAGGAGCTTTATCGGGGAACCCATTGCCTTCACCTCAGGTGTATCTGGAGTAATAGGGGTAGTAGGACTTAAGGAGCTTCACAACCTCCCGCCCGTACTCCGTGAGGCGGTAGTACTTGAATCCCTTCTCCGTGACGACCTCCACCAGTCCGAGGCTAACGAGGGAGCTGTGTCCGTTGTAACGATTACCCAGACCGATGAGGGCACCCTTAACGTTCGACGGATCTGACTTAACGGCCCTCGCGATCTCCGAGAGGTAAGTGGGGGAGGGATATATCTGGTCGAGATAGAGAAGTATCTTCTTCCTGAGCCCGCTGCGGTTTATGGACCTGATAACAAAGGGATCAATAAACATTGTTGATCCCCCACTGTAATCATCGCCCCGTTGAATAATCATCAATCCCCAGCAATACTTTGTGCTGCAATTCTATATAAGTGTTACTGTATTTGCAACAATATCCAAATACAACATCCCAATGTGTAGCCATATCTCGAGAAAACATCCCGTAAATGAGCATTTATTCAACTCAGATGGATTTTGCTCAGAAATTGGATCATCTACAATCTCCTCCCGATGCATCCTTGAGGTGGCACTCCCACCAGCGGACAGAATGACAACGAAATCTGCAAAGGGTTTAAGTCCCGGGACGGCGGTACCCTCCAGGGGACACAGCGGGAGTTCCGGGGAACAATCGCTACCGTTATAAACTCCCCCTCAAAGCCCCCGGAGGTGGTTGGGATGATCGATAAGGTTTACTGTGCCGATGTCACGCCCGAGATGGAGGGCCAGAGGGTCAAGCTTGCCGGATGGGTTTACAGGAAGAGAGAGGTTGGGAAAAAGGTTTTCATAGTCCTGCGGGACTCAAGCGGAACCATACAGGTCGTGTTCTCAAGGGATAAAAATGAGGAAGCCTACAGGACAGCCAGAAAGCTTGGTATCGAGTCAAGCGTTATCATCGAGGGAACGGTCAAGGCAGATCCCCGGGCCCCAAACGGGGTGGAAGTCCAGGCCGATAGGATAGAAGTCATCCAGAATGTGGATTTCTTCCCGATAACCAAAGATGCCAGCGAGGAGTTTCTCCTTGACGTCAGGCACCTCCACCTCCGCTCGCCAAAGGTCGCGGCGATAATGAAGGTCAAGGGCACGCTCATGCAGGCAGCCAGAGAGTGGCTCCTCCAGGACGGCTGGTATGAAGTCTTTCCGCCGATACTCGTTACGGGAGCAGTTGAGGGCGGCGCGACCCTCTTCAAGCTCAAGTACTTCGACCGCCATGCATATCTCAGCCAGTCGGCCCAGCTCTACCTCGAGGCTGCCATCTTCGGCCTTGAAAAGGTCTGGTCGCTCACACCGAGCTTCAGGGCAGAGAAAAGCAGAACGAGGAGGCACCTCACTGAATTCTGGCACCTCGAGCTTGAAGCGGCCTGGATGGACCTCTGGGACATCATGAAGGTCGAGGAGGAGCTGGTAAGCTACATGGTGCAGAGGGCACTTGAGCTGAGGAAAAACGAGATTGGGCTCTACCGCAAGGATTTGACCACCCTCAAGAACACCGTCCCGCCGTTCCCGCGGATAAGCTACGACGAGGCGATAGACATACTCCAGAGTAAGGGAGTGGACATAGAGTGGGGCGAGGACATGGGTGCCGACGAGGAGAGGATTCTCACCCAGGAGTTCGAGGCACCTTTCTTCGTCTACGGCTATCCGAAGGGCATCAAGGCCTTCTACATGAAGGAGGATCCGAGCGACCCGAGAAAGGTTTTGGCAGCTGACATGCTCGCTCCGGAGGGCTATGGTGAGATCATCGGGGGAAGCCAGCGTGAGGACGACTACAACAAGCTCGTGCAGAGAATAATCGAGGAGGGCATGGATCCGAAGGACTACGAGTGGTACCTCGACCTCAGGAAGTACGGTTCAGTTCCCCACAGCGGCTTCGGTCTCGGACTTGAGAGGCTCGTCGCGTGGGTCCTCAAGCTCGGCCACGTCCGCTGGGCCACGCTCTTCCCGAGGACGCCGAGCAGGCTCTATCCGTGACAGCCCTTTCTAACGAAAGCGCTGGCGGAATGTGAGTTACCTCTTTTCTTTCCACTCTCCGGAGATGCTTGATTTCGAACAGAAAACTCCTGTGAGTTACACCCAGAGATGAGCTACCAACTTTGATCAAACTTTTCCCCAGAAAAGTTTGCTGTGGCGGGCCCGGCGGGATTCGAACCCGCGACCTCCGGCTTAGAAGGCCGGCGCCCTATCCTGCTAGGCTACGGGCCCTCGCCCCTATCCTTCAGGAGCGCTCTTATAAAAGTTACGGTAAAGGAAAAGAAAGATCACCTCTTCTTCCTGAAGAGAAGAGGTACCGCCGCGAGGAGCACGATGAAAGCGGGCCCGCAAACGTCCTCGCCGGCGGATGAGGTGGTGGTTCCGGTTATCTCTTCGGGTGTTTTTCCCTCCACCATTAGGGCAGTCCACTGCCTGAGCCACTTCTCGTAGTTCTCCGCGATGGTCTCTGGATCAACGGTAACCGGTTTATCAACCTCAACCGCGTACTTAAAGACCTCGGGGAGCCGAACGTTTTTGTTAACGGGGTACATCCACTGGTTGAGCGGGAGCTTCTCCTGGGCCTCCTCGCTTATGAGGAATTCGATGAACCTTTCGGCGAGTTTCCTGTGCCTTGCACCCTTGACTATTCCCGCACCCTCTATCTGGAGGTAGTTGCCCTCCCTGAAGGCGACTGCACCGACGTTAGTGTTGTTCTCGTAGTAAACCGTGGCAGCTGGCGACGTCGAGTAGCTCAGAACGAGGGGGTATTCACCCTTGGTGAAGGCCTCCCAGGCCGCACTCCAGCCCTCGACTATCTGAACGTCGTTTTCCTTCAGCTTCTCCCAGTAGTTGAGCCAGTCGTCACCGTAAATGGCTATCGTCCACAGGAGGAAGGCCATCCCCGGCGAACTGGTGCGCGGATCCTCGATTATGAGCTTGCCCTTCCATTCGGGTTTTGTGAGATCCTCAAGGCTCTTCGGCGGTTTCTGAACCATGTCCTTGCGGTAGTTAATGGCTATGTAGCCATAGTCATAGGGTGTGAGGTGGAAAGTCGGGTCGAACTTCTGGATTATCCAGTCAGGGATAACATCGGCGTTGGCCGGTTTGTATGGCTCAAGCACTCCCGCGTCTATCGCCTTCGCGAGGTAGCTGTTGTCTATTCCAACCACAACGTCGGCCTGGGGATTGTCCTTCTCGAGGATGAGCCGGTTGAGGACTTTACCCGCATCGCCGATGAGGACGAGGTTCACCTTTACGCCGTACTTTTCCTCAAAGATCGGGATTATCTCCTTCATCCACCACTCTATGCTGTCGTAGGAATAAACGGTGAGCGTCTCCTCTGCCTTGACGGGTCTTAGGGTTCCCGCGGTCCCCAGCATGAGCAGGGCCATCAGGACGGCTAGGAGCTTTCTCACACTATCGCCTCCATTAATTGGTTTTAGGTTTCAATAATTTGATAATAAGCGGGGTTAAAAACTTTGCCCCCGGCACCTCAACGGGAAAAATCAGGGAGTCTGTCCCTTTCCCTCCATCCGTATGACGTAGTCGGCGGCGTTCTGAAGCGCCACGGAAAAACCTGGCTCGACTCCTAGGACTATTGTCTCCTTCCCCTTCCTCTTGGCCTCGTTTATTATCGGCAGGAAGTCCGCGTCGCGCGTCGCGAGGGCTATTACCTCAACGTCCGAATTGTAAATGAGCTCCATAGCCTCGATGGCTATCCTGACGTCCGTGTCGCCGGCAACTATTATGGGCTCAAGCCCCTGGTTTACGACGGCCTCGATAAGGCCCTGTGGCGCGTACTGGTTGAGAACGACTTTGGCGACACGAATTTTTCCTATCCGTTCAAGGGCTTCAACTATGTCCTCGAGCTTTATTCCGAACTCCTTGCGAAGAATATTTGGGCCATCTATGATGAGTCCGATGCTCTTGCCCCTGACCGGAATCGCGTTCCTGCTCACCTCCCTGCCGCCCCTGTGGAGAACCTTGAAGATGGCGTTCTTCATGCCCCATCCCCCTTAGGATTCAGTATTATGATGTAATCGGCTGCGTGCTTCAGCGCGACTGAGAAGCCCGGTTCGACTCCAAGGACTATGGTTTCCTTCCCCTTCTCCTTGGCCTTGAGTATGACGGGAAGAAACTCGGCGTTCCTCGTTGCGAGGGCGATGGCATCGATGTTGGGATTGTATATCTCACGCATCGCCTCGACGGCCAGCTTAACGCCGGTCTCGCCGGAAACAACCATGACATCGAATCCCTGGTTCGAGACTGCCTCTATCAGTCCCTGCGGCGCGTACTGGTTCAGTATGACCTTTGCAACCCTCAGATCGCCCAGCCCCTCAAGGGCTTCAACTATGTCCTCGAGCTTTATTCCGAACTCTTTACGAAGAATATTTGGGCCATCTATGAGAAGCGCTATCCTCTTTCCCCTGCCTATTTTTCGTCGCATCATTCCGATACTCCTCATCCCATCCTTAGTCATCGAGATTATGCGCTCCCAGTTGCTGCCCGCCATGGAGGGTCACCGTTGGGATTGTTGGAATAAACCGGTGTGATATCACACCACTTACGGGATAATCCTATAAAAAGTTTGATCCCGTTAGGAAAATTTTAAAACTTTGAACAACCTACAGAATCTCCATCGAACGATGGGTACAGGTGAGACCATGGACCCGTCTCTCAGGCCGAGGAATGCATCCCTCAGGGGAAAACTCCTGGTGATATCCCTTGGAATAGCCACGGCACTCGCCGCTATAGTTATTGTTGCGGCAATCTTTGGCGAGAACTTCGATGACAGTGGACTCACCGGTGCGGTTGCAGGCATCAGTGCGGCCATTCTTCCAAACCACATCCTTGGAAAGCTCAAAAAACACGCCCCCAAGGTCTACTTCGGACTGGTGGTTCTCAACACACTGATGGCGGCGCTCATCGTTGATGTGTTTGCCTTCAATCCAGAGAGCACCGCTCAGTTCCTGCTGTACCTGCTCTTCCTGTACCTCCCCATCGGTGCCGTGGACTACGTCCTGCTGAGGATGATCGGGAAAATGGAAGCTCAGAGGAGCCTCTTGTAGTAATACCAGAGGCCCCTTATGATGTCGCGAACCTCAATCATGGTGAAGGTTTCCGTCCTGTCTATGAGCTTCGCCGTCTCCTCCCAGCTGTGGGCCTGAAGGACGCGGTAGATTAGGAGCTTTATCTGCCTCTCGTCGAGGTAGGGCTTCATCCAGCCGTCGAGGAAGTAGAGCTTCACTATCGGTTTTACTGCATCAACCACAGTATCGTAGGTTAAAACCTTGCCTGTGAATGCATCGAGGCGCTTCTTCTGGATTTCGGTGAGGTGAACCGGGTAATCAACTGCCTCGCCGAAGGGCGTCTCGAAGAGCCAGCGCGCTATCTCGGGCTCAAGTTCACGGTGCGTATCACTCAGCCACTCCGTCAGCCTGATCCTGAACTCGTCGTTCGCTTTCTTGATTAATTTCTTAGCCTTCTCGCTTATCGGCTTGAGAACTATCGCCGTAAACTCCCCGCTGACCGGGTTTCTGGCCGGGCTGAGGTGGACAACCGCGAATCCGTTCTTCACCCAGAAGCGCGCCAGTTCCTCACTCGCTCCAAAGCCCGAACCAATCCAGTCGAGGCCCTTTTCTTTAGCTTCCTTTTCGAGGAGCTCTAAGGCCTTGCTTCCCAGCCCCATGTCCATCGCATCCGGGTGCGTCGCTATCCTGACTATCCTGTAGCCCCGGAGCCTGGCGAACTCCTTCAGCATATGATGCTTGACCATCATGTCCGGAATGATGTTCCCGCGCGGCTTGTAGCCCTTGGCCATCTTGTCTATTACCTTCTTCGGAATGCCGCCTTCCTTGGCTATCTGAATAGCCGTCACTATCTTGCCGTTTTTCAGGCGGAGAACCCTCGCTTCGTGGTGGGGTGCATCGGCAAGCAAAGCAACGTCACTCGGCCTGTTGCGGTAATGGGCGAGAATGTAGATTCCGACGAAGTGCCTGAGCTCCGGTCTGTCGTTTTCGAACCAGTCGTCCAAATCGGGCTCCTCAAGGTAGACCTCTTTCCTCTTTATGAGCTCGTAGTCTTCCTCCGTCAGCTCAACGGGTTCGGCATCAAGTAGTAAAACGTCGAAGAGCCACCTCTCTATGGGGTCGTTTTCGGCGTATCTGATAGGTTCTTCCATGTGGAGCTCCTTAAAAGAGCGCTTCTCCCTCGCCTTTTTGAGGAACTTAACGGAAAAGCCCCTTCCTGCTCCCTCGTAGCCGTGTATGGTTGAAGAGTAGACCACGCGCTCCTTGTTGAGGTACTTGTGGAGCACCGGTACGTGGATTCCGGCAGCTTCGTCAAGGATGTAAATGTCGGCGCTCTTCCTGTAACCTTCGGCAGGTGGGTAATAGCGCAGGCCTATCTTTCTCGCGTAGAGTTCCTTTATCAAACCGCGCTCCTCAACGACGTAGGGCTTGAAGCCGAGCCTTTCGAGGGCCCTCTTGGCGAAGCGGAAGAGTGCCTGGACGTTCTCAAGTTCAGGGGCGGTTACAACTATCCTCGTCCTCTTTTTGAGGGCCAGTGCCAGCCCAACCGCACCTATTCCAACAGAAACGCTTTTTCCTCTGCCCCTATCGGCTGTGAGGACGAGCATTCCGCCCTCGATGAGTCCTTCAAAGGCCTTAATGACCTGAACCTGTCCCTCGGTCAGGGCCATCTCGTAGAGCTCGCGCGGAAAGATCCTCTCCTCCGGGATCGGGACTTCCTTTCTGGCCCGTAGTCTGGCCTGGGTTTTGGAGCGCTTCGGCTTCTTCCGGGCCTTTCCGCTCTCCGTGATTATATAAATACCGTCGTGCTCCGTGAACTTCCTTATGAGGCGCCTGTTGAAGCGCTTCTTCACGTCGTCTATTGTGTAAGGCGGGGTGACGAGGCTCTTATGGAAGCCGGTCCACATATCCCGCCACTTTTCGAAGGGATTGGCGAGGATAAATATCAGGCCGCCACCTCTAACTGTCTCGATGAGTCTTCCCAGATCGTTGGGAGAATAATCGTAGCTCATGTCAAGGACGAGAAGGTCGTAGGTTTTCCCAAGTACATCGCGGGTGTGTTTGAAAGTTACCGCCTCAACCTCGACGTTAGAACCGGCCAAAACGTCGAAGTGCTTCCTGAAGGCCTCGTAGCGTTTCCTCCCGAAGGTATCCTCACCCAAAGCATCTGTGGCGTAGAGAACCTCTATCGCGTCCTCGCTCTCGTCCCTCAATCTTTTCTTCATCAGCTCATCAAGAATCCCGCCCAGAACCCTCGCGGATGCACCCGCAAGAATCCCGGCCAGTTCCGCCTTTCTCAGCGTGTCCCCCTCGATTACAATCATTCTCCTGTGGAAGTTTTCGAGTGCCTGAGCTAAGGCCGTCTCGGTGAGCTTGAGAACCGAGTCCTTAACCTTCTCGCCTTTGGCGTACTCTCTCACTTCTTTATCAAAGCGAACCTTAACCGTCATCTCCCCTCCCCGGGTAAAGGGGGAGGGAGGATTTAAAAAGGTAGCTCAGGGCACGCGGTTCCAAGTGCGTCCTCCAGCCTTTTTATTTCCACGGCGTTGAGCCGGTCCCGAGATAACGGAGGGTCTCACATGCTGTTGCGTTCCCCATTTCTTCCAACGCCTCATGGAACAGGAGCGAACGACAGTCATTCCCTCGAAGGGTGTGGCCCATTATCGCTCGTTCTTCCCTTTAGCAGGCCGTTCAGTGCGAAAATCAGCGAGCCGAAGAGGAAGATCAACAGGAGAGAAGCAGTCAACACCCGGAGATACCTCCCAGGAGGAAGCCTTGAGAGGAGGAAGAGCCAGAACCAGAAAAGATCCGATGTTAGAAACGCCAGGGAGAAAGCGAGGAACGCCGTTCTAAGGTCCGGTGACCCGGCGAGTTCCTCAGCTAAGGACTTTAGGGAGAGAAGCCATTTTAGGGGAGAAGAAGTGCGGAAAACCACCGGGGTCAGGTTTTTCCGGCAGTGTTCCCTCTCAAGCCTGAGCATGAGGTAGTTCCTCTCAACGACCTGAAACGCCATTCGCACTTCCTCGTCGCTGCCGTTATCGAGGAACCCTCGGAGATACGATACAGAGTCGTTCAGCTCCCAGGAAAGGCGCCAGATGAGGTGCTCATAACGGGGATCCAACCCCCCAAACTTTCCAGGAACCAGGGCCTCAAGCTCTCCATCCTCGTAGCGGTGATCAACAGCTCTATCGAACTCGACCTCCATCCGGTAAGGTGCGGGGGTAGGTTGCAGGGGAGGGCGCTAACTTTCGCCCGGGCTTTTTCATATGCAACCCACTGAATAGCGGAGAGGAAGGGTAAAAGGATCAAAGCAACCGAAAAGCACTACTAAAGCCGCCCTCATAAGTGGCTTCACGGGAGACCCCCCATGTCTTTATCCCTACTCCTCCAAAATCATCTCAATCACGACCATGTCGCCGCAGTTCGGATAGACCACATTCTCTATCTTGACAAGTTCTCTCGATACGTTCAGAAGGGCATCAAAGGCCTCGCTTGGGAGTACGTTCCCGTAGAGGATCCTGAAGTCTAGGTACGTAGGAAAGAACACCTTCCTCCGAGTGTGCTCCCAGTTACTCGAAGGATACTGGAAAGAAACGGCCTTAACAGTGGTGACGTCCTTTAACCGCTCAACCAGGCTTTGAGCATCATCCCGCGGAAGGAGCAGGATTACAGACCGCGCTCTTCTATTCCCATAGACGTCCTTGTCCTTGGCGGCCTTAATGGCATCAACAAGAATATCGTCCACCCGTTCGTTTCTAACAACCGCATAGGTCGCGTGGGTGCAGTCCCCGTCGCTTGTCCACCACATAGGACCCAGGTTCAGGAGTGGGTCTTCTCTTGAGCCCTGAATACCCGCGAGAACCATCAGGCCAAGGAGAACAATCAGGAAAAGGCCCAGCCAGGTTTTTTCCCTCGAGACAAACGCCACCACCTCAGGGGCAGAGCGGAGGAGGTAGCCCGCGATGAATACGAGAAGCAGGGGTACTCCAATGTACAAGAAGGAGTCCATGAGGGCAAGCGCATAGGGGTACGGTGGGGACACGATGACCAACGTCCTGTTCCCCGAACGCTCCAGCTTTGTCAGTTCGGCTTTCCAGCGAAGGGCCCCCATGAATCTGACGGCCGAGCTGTGGAGGTAGGACTCGTTGTCGGTGCCCCACCAGAATACGAGGGGCACCTCGGTTCGTTCCAACTCCCGGTAATACCACTCGCGGACAAAAGTCAGCAGAGTTTGGTATTCCGCCGATTCCCTGGAACCCGTCAACCTGCCCTCGACGACCACCAGGTACCTCTGGGTTCCTGGGTCGTACCGGTAGCCGATTATGCGCCCCCTGAGGGAGTTCACGTAGAGGTGGGGAAGCACGGGATGTTTTTCCACCACGTAGCCGGTATTCGTGGAGGCAATGGTGTAATCCTCGAGAATTTCGCCGACCTGGCGGTAGCTCCACCACTGGATGATTGTCAGTAGAACTACACCCACCAGTGCAAGCGCCACGAGAGGTTTTATCCTTGAGAGTTTCATCATCACAATCACGGTTAGGGCCTTTAAATACCTTTCTAAGTTGGAAGCGCTTCATGGAGACAATCATCGAAACGCTAAGTTTTTATACGAAAAAGACCGATTATCTTCGGTGACTCTAAATGGCGAAAGGTCTGACCGAGAAGGACCTCGGAAAGTTCAGGCTCGTGGGGAACATTGACGCCCATAGAAAAAAGCTCGTCTTCCAGGTGACGGAGATAAACCTCAAAAAGGACGACTACTTCTCAAGGCTCTACCTCTACGATGGCAGGAAGGTTAAACCCTTCACCTCCGGCAGGAAGGACGGGAATCCGAGGTTCTCGCCTGATGGGAAGCTCGTAGCCTTCACATCCAAGCGCAACAAGGAAAGCAAGGAGGCCGAGCTGTACCTTATCCCGACCGACGGCGGAGAGGCAAGGCTTTTAGCGAAGTTCAAGTACGGAATCAAAAACCTCCGCTTTACCGAGGACGGAAAGGAGATAGCGGTTGTGACGCCGATAGACATCGAGAAAAAGCCCAAAGATGACGTTCACATAATCAAGGAGCTCCCCTTCTGGTTCAACGGAATTGGATGGGTCTACGGGAAGAGGAGCGTTATCTATTTAGTGGATGCTGAAACAGGCAAGAAAAGACGCCTGACGCCGAAGAACCTCGACGTATCTCAAATCCGCTTCCATAAGGGTAAGCTCTACTTCCTAGCTCAGGAAGACCGCGAGAGGAAGCCGATGGTGAGCGACCTCTACGTCCTCGACGGGAGAAAGGCGAAGCGTCTAACCCCCGGAAAGTGGAGCGTAAGCGACTTTATACCACTCGACGATGGAACCTTCATTCTAAAGGCCAACACGAGAGAAAGGGGTATTCCGACGAACACCCATATCTATCATTACGACCCCGAGAGTAGCGAGCTTAGAAAGCTCACAAAGGACCTCGACCGTTCAGCTTACAACTCCCTCAACAGCGACGTAAGGGGAAGCCAGAGGGCGGAGCTGGTTTTTAAGGACGGCTGGGTTTA
>NZ_JALUYR010000066.1 GCF_027012695.1 Thermococcus sp. | reverse complement strand
CGGTCATCAACGCCGGCGATGGAAGTAATCAGCACCCGACCCAGACTTTGCTGGACCTCTACACGATAAAGAGAACTTTCGGGAAGATTGACGGCTTAACAATCGGTCTGCTCGGCGATTTGAAGTACGGCAGAACCGTCCACAGTCTGGCGGAGGCTCTAGCTTTCTACGACGTTGAGCTCTACCTGATTTCCCCCGAGCTTTTGAGAATGCCGAGGCATATCGTTGAGGAGCTCCGTGAGAAGGGCCTTGAGGTGCACGAGACCACCGACCTGGAGGGCGTAATCCCCGAATTGGACGTACTCTACGTGACGAGAATCCAGCGCGAGAGGTTTCCAGACGAGGAGGAGTATCTCAAGGTGAAGGGAAGCTACCAGGTGAACCTCTCCGTCCTTAAGAACGCCAAGGAAAGTCTCAGGGTAATGCATCCGCTCCCGAGGGTTGACGAGATTCATCCGGAGGTGGATAAGAGCAAACACGCGCTCTACTTCAGGCAGGTCTTCTCAGGCGTTCCGGTAAGGATGGCCCTTCTCGGACTGACACTCGGTGTTCTGGAGGGGGTTTGAATGCCCGAGCTGAAAGTTGAGGTCATCCCCGAGGGGACGGTTATAGATCACATTCCAGCAGGAAAGTGGCTGAAGGTGATAGGGATTCTCGGATTAACAAAACCCAACGGCGGAACCCTGCTTATAGCCTCCAACGTTCCGAGCAAAAAGCTTGGAAGGAAGGACATCGTCAAGGTCGAGGGTCGCTACCTCAGCGAGGAAGAGGTGAACAAGATAGCGCTGATAGCGCCCTTGGCTACCGTCAACATCGTGAAGGACTACAAAATCGTTGAAAAGTTCAAAGTGGAGATTCCCGATGAGATAGCCGGCATCCTGAAGTGTCCCAATCCAAGCTGCGTCAGCAACCACGAGCACGTTACTCCGAAGTTTAGGGTCGAGAGGAGAGAACCACTCAAGCTCCGCTGCCACTACTGCGAGAGGACGATCGAGGGGGACGAGATACTCGGCAACCTCTGATGTGAATTTTTCGACGGTGCAAAAGGCTTTTTAATTCTCTTTCATAGTTATTACTGTGGGTTCCATGAAAAGGGCTGTCGTGTCAATCATCGTCATTTTCATCCTCCTGACCGCGGGCTGCCTTGGGGCCATCAACAGGGAGAGCACGACCACCCCGAAGACGTCCCCTCCGAAAGAACCCTCCATTAACGGGACGGAAACCGGGATATTCCCCAACAGGAAAACCCCGCTGGAGCAAAACGGGAGCGATTACAGTTTTCTCGCGTCGAGGTACCCTGAGCTGGCGGACGAGCTCGAGAAGAACGAGATCATCTCGCGGTTCTACCCGGGTGCGGGCTACACCGTCAGGGTGTTCGCCCGAATAGCCGGGAAAAGGCCCCTGACGCGGGCGGAGCTGGAAATTCTGGAAATAACCCTCAGGGCAAACAACTGCTACTTCTCGCGCAACATCCCTCCAGAGAGGAGCTACTACGCTGTCTCATTCTCCCAGGAGAGGCCCGTGGAAAGCATCCCCTACGTGGAGTGCCCGAACTTCACCTCCAGACTGCCCTTCGTGTACTACGAGGGCAGGGGTTTCCAGTACTATCCTGTCACAGCCTCGAACTGGGCGTACCACTACCTGAAAACGGGACAGATTGAGGATGCAAAGGCGCTCCTCGACGAGATGCTGCCCCTCATGGAAACCATCAACACTTCCAAGGGCAAAGCCGGCGTTTTCTGGGCCTACTTCCCCCCTCCCGAAGGCTCCCCCGTCCCCTGGACGTCGTCCTTCTCCCAAGGCATGCTCGCGGGCCTCTACGCATGGCTCTACAACGAGACGGGAAATGTGACATACCTCAACGCCCCAAAGCTGCTCTTCAACTCGTTCTACCTGCCCCTCGAAAGGGGAGGCTTCGTGGAGAACACCGAATACGGCATCTGGTTCCTTGAATACCCCTACCGGCCGGACTTCCTGGTTCTGAACGGCCACATAATAACTATGAAGGGCCTGTGGCTCTACTACCGATTCACCGGAGACGAGAGGGCGCTCGAACTCTTCAACGAGGGGGTCAAGAGCGTCAAGAGGGCCCTCCCCGACTGCGACACCGGAGACTGGAGCCTCTACTCCGTCAACGGCCCCCCTGCCAGGGAAGACTACCACAGGCTGCACGTAAAGCTCCTCCTGTGGCTCTACGCCAGAACGGGGGAGGAGACATTCCTCGAGTACGCGGAGAGGTGGAACGATTATCTTGAAAAGAGGGGATTGGAGACGGAGGACCTCAACGCGCTACTCCAGCAGGTGCGGCACGCGCCTTAGCACGGGTATCGTGGCGAGCAGGCCG
>NZ_JALUYR010000065.1 GCF_027012695.1 Thermococcus sp. | reverse complement strand
ATCCTGTTCTCGTCTTTGGGTAATACGCTCGCAAGTGAGAGCAGTCTTGAAGCCAGTAGCTGGAGTCGGACGCGGTTCATGGTTATCGTATTCAGTAACTGTAAAGCTTTAAAACGTTCTCGGGCAAGAACTTATGGGAAGGAATGGTTAAAGCCAGTATTTGTTTGTTTTGAGTATTGTAATTGGATAGGTTGGACTTATAGAAGTTATAGTACACCTTTTCTTTTCAAAATCTCCTTTATAAGTTTTTCATTGTTTTTCCAGACATCGTACTCTTTTTGAATTGTCTTCTGGCCCTTAGTTATAACCTCTTTAAAGTCATCATAGTTTTCGATAACATATGTGAACTTTTTCATAAAATCGTTTTTATCACAACACCTGAACTCAATTGTGTATTTATCAATGGGAGTTTTCCAGGTATTAGACTTTAAAACAACTAACCCCAATCCCATGAATTCAAGACTAACCAGTGGGAAAGATTCTTGGAGGGATGGTATCACTCCGACTTTTGCCCTTCCGGCAATCTTCATGGTTTCATCCCATGATCGGAATTTTAGGATTTGAATGTTGCCCAAGTCTTTGTCCTCTCTTGCTCCAATCATTACGCCCGTGTAGGGACTATTCTTTAAGGCTTCGATAATGAATTCTGGGTTTTTCTCGCTTGAGAATCTTCCCACGAAGGCAAAATCATACTTCTTATTCTTGGAAGAATACCTCAAGAGGTTCTTTGTATCGACCCCCTGGGGTATGACGAGTATGTTTGATGGGTTAAAACATTTATAATAATATTCAACGACATTTGGGTTAAAAATCCTGATTAATTCCGCCTTTTTGTAATATTTTAGTCTATAATTGAACATTGGGTACCCAAAATATTTTCCTATAAAACTTTGATAATTTCTCCGGAACCAGTCCCAATCTTTTCCTTCGACAACAACATGAAATTGCTTCTTCCTGTAGGGTAGGAATCCATGAGAAATGACTATGTCTGACGACGTGAAGATGTCTCTAAATTTAGTATGGTGATAATAAAAGTCGGCATAATCCCAGAATCTGTTGTATAATCTTCTAAATTCGGACTCACTCATGATGACTTCTTTGTCGCACAGGGGTTCGTTGGAAGTCCCGTCTTTTAGTAATTTACTACAGTATATCTCGTAATCCAAGTTTAATTTCTCTCGAATGACTTCTAATGATATTGCAATGGATTCCATGACTCGTTCTAATCCACCAATGTCACCCACATATTTTACGTAAATTCTCATAAAAGATCCCTCATGTCAGCTAGATAGCTGTAAATTCTGTTGGAGGAGAATCTAGATAGGGTTAGTAGTTTTTTAACCCAATAATCCACAAAGGAAATATTGCCACTCTTTTTTCCATACCATAGCCATCTAAGTAGAAACTCCCTCTTTGCTTGGGGAGGTGCCACATCCCACCATTTCTTGACGAAGTTTCCAAAGTTCCTGAAATATACTTCATATTTCTTCCGTGGGTTTGTGGGGAGATAGTATTTTACCAACGCTTCTGGGATACAGCCAACTTTATACTTTTGACTGATTCTCAGCCAGTAGTCCCAGTCTTCTGCAAAGGTCAGTGACTCATCAAAAAAACCGACCTCTTTTGGTATCTCTCTCTTTATTATGACGGTTGATGTGCCGATAAAATTATTTTTGATCAGTATCTCATAAACCCTTCCTGAGTTGCACTCTTGTTCTTCCTGTAAAATACTTCCATCTGGTGAAACCTTCCAATAGTATGTGTACACCAGCCCGGTATCTTTGTCCTTCTCAATCAATTTGATTTGCTTTTCAAGTTTGTTCTTCATCCACTCATCGTCATCGTCCAGGAACGCTATGTACTCCCCTCTTGCGTGTTTCATCCCAATGTTTCTGGCCTCTGATACGTTGGTGTTTGGTTCTTTGAGAATAACTATCCTATCGTCTTTCAAAGTCTCCCGGATAAGCTCCTCCTTTGGGTTCCCCACTATTATTATCTCAAAATCCTGGAACGTCTGGTTTAGCACGGACTGGAGGGCTCGTTTTAGCAGGCTTTCCCGTCCCTGGACTGTGGGTATTACGACGGATACTTTGGGAGCCAATATACCACCCCGTGAGCATTCCTAAGTTAACTTAACTCCGAGAGCATGTTGGAAACCCTTTTTGCAGACCTCATTAATCTTTTGGTATACTCCTTTGAACTCATCCTTAGTCTTGTTTTCAGTTTTCCGATGTCGGTCTCACCAAAGAGGTTGAGGAGTGTTCTCTCTCCGGACACATCGCCTGGCAATGCTACCGGAACGTCGTAACCCAGAGACAGGGCAAAATCCAGTATCTTTGGCCGGTATGCTATTCCGATAAACGGGATTTCCATGGAGGCCGCTAGAATTAATGAATGAAGTTTCATCCCAATTACCAGCCCTGCCCGCTGGTATGTTTCAAGTACCCTCGTGAGGTATTCCTCGCTCGAAAACCGTCTCTTGGGTTTGATAATGCAGAGGGTTTTCTTGGAAAATTTCTTCAGTAGGATCGCCTTCCTCAAGTCCGTGTATGAGAACGGTACAAAGCAGGGTTTTAAGCCGGTCTCTTCGGAAATAACCGTTCCCTCCCTTAGTATTTTTATCATTGCACGAGTATAGCCGGGATATGCCTTGCCATCACCCCCGATGTTGAGGATTAGTAAATCTTCCTCTTCTTGTGTTATACCGCTTATCCTGCCGAGTGCAAGCACAGGGTCACCAATGAGCTCGCTCTCTATCCCGTGTTTTCTCAGAAATTCCCTGGAGCGGGGTCCCCGGACTCCCATAAAAAGAACATCGTACTCAGACAACTTGTCAAAGTCGTCTTCTCCTATTTTTGGGGCGCAGAGTCCGGTTTGGGACGGGATCTCGTTTAGATAAGCGTTGAAGACATGAGTTAGAACGGAGTTTTTACATACCGTTCTTTCTAAATTGGGGTATATCCCACTGTTCCGTATATCTAGGGGTGCCGTATTAAAGAATCCAGGATCCCTAACCCCGACTCCAAAGAATATCAGCTTTGTTTGGGATGAAACTCCCCATCGCCCCCCCTCTCTGGAGATCCACAGGGGCAGTATTGTGCCCCCTCCAAAGAATGCCACGCGGGAAATGCACCCACCGGGACATTCTCGGAAGGGCGTTAGGTTCACGCCTTCTTTTTCAAAAAGTTTCCTGTTGGTCAGATAAAGTAGGTCATCGCCCACGTTCTCCATGTTAATGTAGCCCCGGTATCCTACCCTGACCTTCAACACCCTCTACGTAGTTCTTCTCACGTTTAAAAATACTTGCTGTATCCGGAGTTGGCGGTACTTGACTGGATAAGAGGTAAACAATGGATCCGCGGGGGTCTTTTAGCTAACGCGCGAACCTAGAGAGCAGCCTCTCGATCCACTCGATGTTTATCCCGAACCTCTCTCCAGCAAGCTTGAGGAGTTCCAGGTCCTCCTCTTCAAAGGCTCCCCCCAGGAGAGCGATGAGGTAGAAGGCCAGGGATCCGAGGGCCACGAGGAGCAGGGCAATCACCAGGCTATCGGTTCTCAGGGGGAGCATTGCCAGGGTGATCACCGATCCGCCCAGCAGAATTCTCACATAACGGCCGTTGAAGGGATTTATCCCCGATCTGAGGAGTACGGAGAGCTTGTAGAGGTTCGTCGCTATGTATGAGGAAGCGGTGGATAAAGCCGCTCCGGTCATCCCGTATACCGGGATCAGAAGGTAGTTGAGGAGTACGTTCAGACCCGCCCCCAGGGAGTCTCCCTTCAGGTTCTTCCCGGGCATTCCCATCGTTATAAGCGTGAGGCCAGTGGGGCCGGCCAGGGAGTTGAATGCGAAGCCCAGGCTGAGGATGACGAGGGGTTTCCAGGCTCCCGTGTACTCCCCACCGAAAAGGGTCCCGAGGACTGGAACGGGATAGGCCACAAGGAGAAGGAATAGGGGAAAGGTAAGCAGAACAACCCATTTTGTTATCACTGAGTAAAACCGTCCCAGTTTGTCGAGTTCCCCGCGGGCAAAGAAGCCCGTCGCAATCGGGTTGTACAGAACGGTCAGGGAGGCCAGGAAGACGGGTATGAACCGGGCCAGGGGGGAGGCGGCGTTGTAGAGCCCGACGGTACCCTCCCCGAGGTAGTGGCCGAGCATGAGCGTGTCGGTCCAGTTAAGGATCAGGTATGTGAGGTTCGACGTCATGAGCGGAAGGGAAAAGAGCAGGAGGTACCTGGCAAGCTCGGGAAAGAAAACCGGCCTCGGCGTCAGGATTCCAGCCTTCACGAGGCTCCTCACCAGGAGGAAAAGCATGATCGTCGCCGTCAGAAGGTACGCTAGGGGAACCGCGGTGATCCTTCCAAGGACGAGGATGAGCACTGTCACGAGGATGAAGTTGAGGCCGGGAAAGCCGATCTTTCCGTAGAGGACGAACTCCCTGACCCTTCCGAAGCCCTGGGAGGCTGAGATGAGGACGTTGAAGAGCGCCGTGAAGGGAAGGGCGAGTGCCAGTACGCTCAGAAGATCCACGAGGAGTTCGCCCCCGCCGATGTACCTCGGAAGGAGGGGTTTTGTTAGCTCAAGGACGAGGACTCCAAGAATTGAGGCCGTTGTCACGAGGATGACGGCGGTACCGATGAGCTCGCTGACCTTTTCCTCTCCCCTGTGGAGCATGTAGGCTACCTGTCTCTGGAGGCCGGCTGGAAAACCCAGCATCACGAAGACCAGGGTCACAGTAAAGACCGTGATGGCCAGGTTGTAGGAACCGTACTGATCTGGCCCGAAGGTTCTGCCCACAACGGCCCTCACCAGAAAGCCGAAGACTGCCGAGACAACCATTCCGATGAGGGCCAGCGCACCACCCCTCGCGGCCTTTCCGAGCTCTCCCGTTATCCCGCTTCCCATCGCCCTTCCCCCTCCTCTTCCGCCACCACCTTTTTAACCTTCGCGGCGGAGTTTCGGAACGCGCGATGATGAGTGATGGGCGAACCGATCGGTGAGGACGGAAAGGTGATCGCTGAGCGCATCTTTTTTAAAACACCCTTTCCAAGTTTTCTCGCGGGATGATGAGTTCAGCCTTGTCCGAGCCGTGACGAGGGAGTGACGGACTGACCGCTCTTCTTATCTTTATGCCCCCGGCTGGCCGGATAAACGAGATATTTTACGACTCCATCTATACGCCCCTTGAGGGTGATGTGGATCACCTCCTTCCGATCCTCTGTTTCCACGATTTGAGGGCTCATCCCGACGCCAGCGGGGGTGAAGAAGAGAATAGAGGAAATTCCGGAGGTTGACAGGGTCTTCGTGCACGTGGACATGACGGGGGTTACGAAATAGCTGGCAAATAAGTAAAGAGAAACTGAATCAGTGCGTTATTGTCCCGTTAAATTACCTGAAGTTGGACATATTCCTGTTCTTGGGTCACATGGTGGGAGACTTCCACTGCTTGGGATATAAATATCTCCGTACATACCCGCTAGACTGTACTCTTTGCCATTATACTGGAACTTGACTTTACTTGAATAGAACGTTCCGTCCACATACTGGTTTTTATACTCCTCTTTTAGTTGCAAATTAAGATGAATTAGCGAGAACTCCGTGCTGTCAGTATTGAACCCAACTCCCATTGCCATGATGAACGGTGCAATTTCAAGGTTGTTGTAGTCAAGGGTTCCGAGTACTGCCGCCGACGCTGAGAAGAGGGGAATCGTGTTGGTGGACGACACGAAATCCACGTCGAGTTTTGTCAATCCCCCCTGCTGGCTCTCGTGGGTCGTTGGCTCCCAGTAGCTGTGGACGAACCACATTGTCCTCTCTCCAATACCTCCATATTGGCTTGGCCACCCATGCTCCACGAACTTCTGTAGGTTCATGTTCTCTTCATCGGGCTTCCCAAGGATTACGTAGGCAACGTCGTTGAGTTTTTGATAAACGAGACCGTCCCACCAGTAAAGCCTGTATTTTGCCAGCACGACGGTGCCCTTGATGCCTGCCCCTATTACCGAGGGATTGGAAATCTCCGAGCCCCAAATCGTGATGTGGGATTCCGGAATCGTAAGGTCTTCTGTGTTGATACTATAAGAAGTCCCTATTATCTCCGCTTCTGTAGAGGAGCTACTGCCTCCTTTTTGTACGGCCGCGGCTGCAGAGAAAATTAATTCCAAGTTATGAGTGGTCCTCTGCCGGTACATTGTAGTTATGGTAATCCCGTTTATCTTGCTTGTGTCACCAGTGACTTGGAGGGCAACTAGGGGTATTACCGTGTTGGATTTTGAGACTATAGTCTTCTCCAACTTCCAGACGAGGCAAACTTGGTAGCAATAGCCGGTCCAGGGATCGCATTTTGGGTAGCACTTGTCGTAGAAAAACCCAGGTGGAAAGTCCTCCGGTTTCTCTGAGAGCGTTTTTCCGATGTTTTTTAACCTGAAGGTTGTCTCAATCTGGGTTTTAGTGTACAGAACTTTGATGTCTCCTTTTGGTAGTTTTATCTCAACGCTCCTCCCATTGAGCACTTGTTCCACGTTAATGGGCACGGCTCTTATGAAGTATTGCACGTTGTCGTTTTTGTCCCTGATTGTGCCCAAGAGCAGAAGTGAAGGTGACACCGCCCTGGAATCGAGCTTGGCACTCTTCAGATAAGAACCCCAGAGTTTCATTGCCTTAGTGAGTTGGCTATAGCTTACCTTTACCCTATCCTGCCCTTCGAAAGTTCCAAGTTCCATCAGTGAACCGTTTGGAAGGAGAATTGACACCGTAACTATTCCGTATCCTTTCCCTGGAAGCTCAATCTCAAGGCTGGGGCCAAGTATGAAGCTCCGCTTGTATTCAACCTTTGTTCCAAGGTACTCCTTGGAGTCTATTGGAATATTGTACACTGCAGCTCCCGAGACCATACTTCCCATAAGTAAAAAAACTGCTATTAGTCCTATAATGGTTTTTTTCATAGCATCACCTCAATATTACGATCTGGGGTTGTTTTTAAAACCTTTTTGGTAATATAAAACAAGATGGGAAGTGTATAATACGAAAATAATAACTTTTGGTTTTAATGCCATCGATACACCATCAATCCCTCTGGATCTTCCCGTATCCCTGTGTCCAGGGTTAATGTTTACTGCCAAGTCATGGCTTGATGGAATGAACCGTTACCTCTCTCAAATCCCTCAAAAACTCCTCAAGGTGCTCCCTCTTCACGTGGGGCATCATAACTATCCTTATGTAACCGCGGTGGGCGCTTATGCCCCAGCCCTTCCTTTTAAGCTCTTCCTCAACGGCTTCAAGGTTCTCCGTTGAGAAGGAGACAATGTTTAAAACCGGCTCCCGGATTAGTTTGACGCCGGGTATCTTCTTGAGCTCCCCGGCAAACCACCTGCTCAGCTCCATAGCCTTCCTTACGATTTCCTTGTATCCGTTAAAGCCGAGGTGCTTAATCATGGCCCACACCGCTAAGGCGCTCGCCCCCGGCCTCGTCCCGGTTATGGTCGCCTGCCATATCTTGCCACCGGCCAGGTACGGCGCCAGAACGCTTATCGCCTCCAGGTACCTCTTCTCGCGGAAGATTATTCCACCAGCGGGAATCGGGACCATGCCCATCTTGTGGGGATCAATGGTTACGCTCTTCACGCCCTTCAGACGAAAGTCGAAGTCCGGAATCTCGTAGCCGAGGGCCTTTGCGAAGGGAATCACAAAACCGCCGAAGGCGGCATCAACGTGGAGCGGAAGGCCATAATCCAGAGCCAGGTCGCTCAAAGCCGGGATGTCGTCAACGACACCCAGACCGGTCGTTCCAGCTATGCCGACCAATCCAATCGTGTTGTCGGTAATTTTTCTCTCAACATCCCTAACGTCGACTGTGTGATCATCCTTCAGCTCGGCCCAGACGAGCCTAACACCGAGCATCTCACCGGCCTTGATGAAGGAGAAGTGGGCACTCTTCGGGAGAATCAGCTCGGGCTCTTCTACGTCCGCCAGGTTACGGAAGGACCTCACCGCCAGGATGTTGGCCTCGGTTCCGCCGGAGACGATGTGGCCGTAGCCCTTATCAAGCCCGAGTAGATTTGCCAGCATGTTAATTGCCTCTTCCTCGACCTTCCTGCTCCCGGTGTGCAAACCCGGGTCGCCGAGGTTTCTGTCTATGAACTCAGTTATGATTTTAACGGCGAAGGGGTGAGGATACGTGCACATTGAACCCAGGATTTTGCCAGAATCGAACGTTAAATCCTCCCTAGTCTTCAGCCTTAGCTCATCAAGAACGTCCTCCTCGTGGGTGCCTTTCTCAGGGAACATTCTCTCACCGGTGAACCAACTTCCGGTCAGGATTTAAGTCTTCCCCTCCGCAGATATGCCTTGAAGAGGATCGGCGTTGTCAGGGCGGTGAGCATCGAGACCGCTATAACGCTGGCGAAGAGCACCTGGTCTATCAGTCCGGCTTTGAGGCCGAAGGTCAGTATGGCCAGCTCAAGGCTTCCCCTGCCCCCCATGCCGATACCTATCGCTATGGCATCCCTCCAGTCCAGGCCAAAGAGCCTTGCACCGAGGCCGCAGCCTATGAGCTTTCCAATGATTGCCGCCAGGTAAAGGGCCCCTATGAGGGTCAGGCTTATGTCCCGCAGGGGTGGGTTGAACATCAGACCAACGTAGATGAAGAACAGCGGCATGAAGAACTCCGTAAGGACAACCTCCAGGTCCTCTATCAGTTCGTTGAGCTTTATCCTTGTTACGATCAGCGGATCCTTTCTCTCCCGGAGGCGGCTTATCGTCAGTCCGGCGAGATAGGCACCTATTATCTGGTTGAGGCCGACCCACTGGGCGAGTATCGCGAGGGTGAAGGTGAGGATTAGCGTGAAGGTGAAGAAGACGTTGAGGTTCCTCACGATGGAGTAGAACCACCTGGCCCGCTTGAAGACGTACTCCGAGATCAGCAGGGTTCCTGCTATGAAGGTGAAGATCTTGATGGTGAGCACCCCGAAGGAGAGGGCGTTCAGACCGCCCTCGGCCAGCGCGGTGATTATCCCTATGAGGTAGACGGCCATTATGTCGTCGGCAAAGGCCGCTCCCATGAGGATGGACGAAACAACCCTCTTGACGCGCTCCCTGACCAAAACGCCGCTCGTCACCTCTATCGCAGTGTTTCCCAGGGTTATCCCGACGAATATGGCCGCGGTGGTGTCCTTTCCGAAGAACTTCACCGTGAGGAAACCGAGGAGAAAGGAGAAGGCAACGCCGAGGACCGCGACGACGACGGCCTTCTTGGTGTTCTGGGCTATAGCCGAGAAGTTGCTGGTCAGGCCCATGTAGAGCATCATCATTATGAGCCCGAACTCCGCCAGAACCCTGAGCTCATCCGCTGGCTCTATTATTCCGAGAACGAAGGGCCCGAGGAGGATCCCGGTTAAAACGTGGGCTATTATCGGGTGTAGCTCAAACCTCTCGAAGAGCCATTCCAGGGTCTTGGCGGTTACCAGGAGGAGGGCGAGGGCCGCGAGAAAGTCCACCTCAGTCCCCCCTGGAGAGGAGGGCCAGTATCAACCAGAGGATCATCATGATTATTGCGAGAACCATCGCCATCCCTGCCGCGCCCCTGCTCGTCCCGAAGACTATTGGTATGGGCCCTATCATTATGACTCCGCCACCTTCTACCTCACCCTCTCCTCCAAAGGCCGATATCAGCGTCCCGATGAAGACGAGGAGGAATCCTATGAAGATGAGCGTCATCCCGGTTAGTATGAGCACCTTCCCGTCCATACGCTAGGGGCTTCTCACCGGCCTTTTAAAGCTTAACGCCACCCAAAGGGTTAAAACGTCTGGGGAAAATCCTCGGGTATGCTCGTGCTCGTGGACCTCGACGACACCCTCTGCAACACCTGGGAGGCCATGAGGTACGGCATCCTCAGGCTTGTCCCCCACCTCATTAGAAGGAGGAAGTTCAGGGCCTTCTTCTACATGATCACCGCCCGCTATCGGGAGCTGGAACAGGTCCAGGAGCTTCACACCCTGGACTTCGATAGACTCGTCGAGAGGGTTCTGACCAAGGTCTACTCCCGTGTTTCTCCGGAGGAGCTTGAGGGAATAACCGAGCTGATAGACCGGGTCTTCTTCTCGAACCTGAGGCTCTACCCGGACGCCTTAACCTTCCTCCGCGGTGTGAAGGGAATGGGCGCGAGGCTCGTCCTGGTCACTGATTCCTCGAGCAGATGGCAGAGGAAGAAGCTCGAGTACCTGGGCATAAAGGACTACTTCAATGCGCTGGTTATAAGCGGTGAAACGGGCCACAGCAAGCTTGAGCCCTACAACTTCCGCCTGGCCAGGCACCTCTTTCCCGACGAGGAGATATACGTGGTGGGTGACAGGGACGACACGGACATGCGCGGGGGAAAGGAAATCGGCGCAACCACCATACTCGTGAGGAGGGGTTATTTCAGGGGAAGACCCTCGAGATACGCGGACTACGTTGTTGGCAGCCTCACCGAGGCCCTGGAGGTGATCAAGCGTGAGCACGAGAGGCATGAAAAGCGAGATAAAGCGTAAGTCCCTTCACCTAGCCGGCCTTACCGTCCCCATGTCCTACTATCTCTTCGGGAGGGAGTTGACGCTCACCTTCATCGCCCTGGCGTTCTTTACCTTCGTTATCCTCGAGCCCTTCAGGATAATCGAGGACCTCCGGGACAGGATAAAGAGAAGACTGAGGATATACGTCGACGAGGAAGTCATCGAGCGGATGGAGGCGATAGAGAAGACCATAACCGAGATAACCCGGGAGCACGAGCGCTACCGCGTCGCGGCGCACATATACTTCGCCGCCGCTTCCTTCACCGTCGTCTACTTCTTCCCGCGCGAGATAGCGGTCGGGGCGATAAGCGTTGCGACGGTTGGAGACGCCTTAGCTGCAATAGTCGGCAAATCCCTCGGAAGGCACCGCTTTTCCAACGGGAAGAGCCTTGAAGGCAGTCTCGCCTACTTCCTGTCGGGACTCGCGATACTCTGGCCGCTCGTCGGACTTCCGCTCGCGATAACTGGCTCGCTGGCGGGAACGCTGGCCGAGTTCTACAACCTTCCGCCGGACGACAACTTTTCCAACCAGATCAGCGTGGCCCTGGCGGTGTACCTGGTTGGGGCACTCTTCTGAAGGGCGATAAGGGCAATAACAGCACAACAGAAGCGCGGAAACCAGAAACGGGAGAAAGGAAATGGTCACCTTATGGTGACCGTGGCGAACCGGGTGAATTTATCAACGTCGCCCCACTCCTGGCCGGGTTCCCTGTCTTTCACGGCATCCTGGAGTGGAAGTGAATCGACGGCGGAGTCACCAACGCCCTGGCCGGTAACGTAGGCGACGACGCTGATCTGCCCCGGCTTTTCTCCGAGGGCCTTCCACGGGATGGCTATCTCGAGGGTCTGGAGTCCGTTCTCGGCACCACCGGTGTAGTTGTAGAAGCCCACCCACTGGAGGTCGTGGTACTCCCAGCCGGTTCCGTTCCAGATGGTGAGCTGGGCGCTGGTTATCGTGCTGGTTCCCTGGTCACCGAAGAACTCACCGTTCCAGAAGAAGTAGAGCTGTGCATCCACCCCCCTGCTAAACTCTATCTTCTTGCCCCAGCTGTCCTGACCGGTTGTGTAGCCGCCGTCCCTGTAGTCGAGCGAGATTCCGTAGGCGACCCTCCAGGAGGCCCTGTTCTCGGTGGTGAGGGCTATGTAGAGGAACTGGTCGTCGTAGTCAACGTAAAGCGCCTTGAGGTTCGCCCCATCCTGGCCAAAGCCGGTGTCGTCAACCGCCACGGGTTCAACGTTCCAGTCGTCGAGGTTGCCGTCGATGGTCTTGGTGAGGTTCCTGGCTAGCTCTTCCATGTACTTCTCGCGCTCGTAGAGACCTTCCTGCGCCTTCCTCAGCATCTCCTCCAGTTCCCGGTTGATCCTCTTGAGCCCGGTGTAGGCGCGGTATATCTTAGTCGCCCCGATGAAGGCGTAGTTCGGCATCGTTACCTGCTCCTTGCCCTCGTTGTAGAGCTTGAGTAGTTCCATGACCTCGTTCTCCATCTCCTTGAGCCGCTCCCTCTCCTCCTGGGGCAGGGGCATCTGGATCAGCTGCTGGTGGAGTTCGAGATAGTGGGTGTAGGCCTTCTGGAAGGTTCTCAGACCGTAGTACATATTGTGGATGACGAACGCATTCTGGATTCTGACCCTCCTTCCAACACCTATGGTTATCGAGGCGGCGTTGTTGTCCTCGTTGACCTCTTCTATGGCATTCTGCGGATCAACGACGGCCCTGAAAACTGCCGTGCCGGTTGCACCGGGGTATGGGTAGAGGTACCACAGGATAACGTGACCGCCGGCCGGAACGTCCACGGTCCAGTTTTTAATGGGTCTGTCGTTGAGGTAGAGCTCCACGGTGACGTTGTACGCGCCGACCTTTCCCACGTTGCTGACGTTGATCGTGATGTTGGCCGGGGTTCCGGGTTCGACGTCCAGGGTTGATGAGGAAATGCTCACAGTCAGCTCGGGTTTGGGTATTGGTATCTCAACCACCGCGAAGTTCGAGAGGTAGTCCTGGTCAGTCCAGTCGCTTCCGTCAACTGCGGGATCGAGCGGGACAGTATCAACGGCCGAGTCCCCTCCGTAGCCACCGGCCACCCACGATATGACCGCGACCTCCGGGACCTTCCCCCCTATAGCCTCCCATGGGATGGCCATCTCGAGGACCTGGAGCCCACTCCCGGTCTTTGCCGCGTACTTCACCACCTTCCCGACATCAAGGTAATTCCAGCCCTTTTCTCCCCAGGCGATGAAGTTTCCACCGCCCACGCGGTCATTCCCTGAGTCGTACCAGAAGTAGATCTCGTAGTCAATGCCCCTTGTGAAGCCGATCTTCCTGCCCCATGCATCGGTGTCTCCGGTGTAGCCGCCGTCCCGAACGTCGAGACCGAAGCCGTAAACGACGTTCCAGCTGGCGGTATTGTTGGTGGTCAGGGCCAGGTAGAGGTAGCTGTCGTCGTAGGATACGTAGAGTTCCCTGAGGTCCGCTCCCTCGGGTCCCCTGAGGTCGCTCACGCCAACGAGCTCATAGCCCTCCCAGTCACTCAGATTCCCGTCTATGGTCTTGGGGGCCGTGTAAACTTCCGCGAGATCGGTGAAGTAATCGGTATCGCCCCACTCGTCTCCACCGTACCAGGGGGCATAGGGTTCGTCGAGGCTCTCCATCGCGGAGCTCCAGGGAACGGAGCTCACTGCTGAGGAATCACCGCTGCCGGCTATCCAGGACACCAGTGCCATCCTCGGGTGCTCGCCACCTAGGGCGGTCCAGGGGATCCTGATCTCGAGGACCCTCAGACCGGTTGACGAGTCGCCGGTGTAGACGAAGGAGGCACCCACATCCTCGAAGGTTTTGTAGTCCCATCCGTCCCCGGTCCATATTATGAAGTTGTCGGAGGTTATCTTTCCATCCGCTCCACTCCACCAGAAGTAGAGCTCGTAGTCTACAGCATAATCCCCGCCGAAGCTTATCCTCCTTCCCCATGCGTCGCGGGTTCCGGTGTAGCCCCTTCCGCTCCCGGGGTCAACGTCTATGCCCACGCCGTAGGCAACGTCCCAGCTGGCGGAGTTCCGCGTCGTTATCATAAGGTAGAGGTACTCGTCATCCCAGGCAACGTGGAGGTCCTTCAGGTTCGCTCCCGGCAGGCCGCTGTCCCTCGCGCTGGCCACGAGGTCCAGGGTTCCCCAGTCTCCGGGATCCCCGTCAAGAATCCTCTCCCCGTAGAGCGCCGAAGCGTAGTGCCCCAGGGGGATTAACCCGAACAACAGAAGGGAGACAATCAAAAGCGCCGTCTTCCTCATTGACACCACCTCCGGGGATAGTGTAACACCCCTAGTGAACAATAGGGGAAAAAGGTTTATATGCCTTTCTTTTAATATCACCGCTAGTGATAACAGCCCTGCAGGTGATCCCAATGATAAACTTCGTCTTCGGAATCCACAACCATCAACCCCTGGGAAACTTCGGCTGGGTCTTTGAGAGCGCCTACGACAGGTCATACAGGCCGTTCATGGAAACCCTTGAAGATTATCCGAACATGAGGGTCGCCGCTCACTATTCCGGCCCCCTTCTCGAGTGGCTGGCCGAGAACCGGCCGGAGCACCTCGATCTTCTCCGCTCGCTCGTGAGGAGGGGCCAGCTAGAGGTAGTCGTGGCCGGTTTCTACGAGCCGGTGTTAGCTGCGATTCCGGAGGAGGACAGGATAGAGCAGATTAAACTCCTCAAGGACTTCGCCAAAAAGCTCGGCTACGAGTCAAAGGGTCTCTGGCTCACGGAGAGGGTGTGGCAGCCCGAACTGGTGAAGAGCCTCCGCGCGGCCGGGATAGACTACGTCATAGTTGATGACTACCACTTCATGAGCGCCGGTTTGGCGAAGGAAGAACTTTACTGGCCCTACTACACCGAGGATGACGGAGAGATCATAGCCGTTTTTCCTATTGATGAGAAGCTCCGCTACCTGATTCCCTTCCGCCCGGTTGAGAAAACCCTTGAGTACCTCCACGGCCTTGATAACGGCAATGAGAGCAGGGTGGCTGTCTTCCACGACGACGGCGAGAAGTTCGGGGTCTGGCCCGGAACCTATGAATGGGTCTACGAAAAGGGCTGGCTGAGGGAGTTCTTTGACCGGGTTTCGAGCGACGATAGGATAAACCTCACCCTCTACTCCGAGTACCTCTCGAAGTTCAGGCCAAGGGGACTGGTTTACCTCCCGATATCTTCATACTTCGAGATGAGCGAGTGGTCTTTGCCGGCAAGACAGGCCAAGCTCTTCGTCGAGTTCGTTGAGGGACTTAAAAGGGAGGGCAAGTTCGAGAGGTACCGCGTCTTCGTCCGCGGTGGTATCTGGAAGAACTTCTTCTTCAAGTACCCTGAGAGCAACTACATGCACAAGAGAATGCTGATGGTGAGCAAGCTCGTCCGGGATAAGCCGGGGGCGAGGGAGTTCATCCTTAGGGCACAGTGCAACGACGCCTACTGGCACGGCGTCTTCGGCGGCGTTTACCTCCCGCACCTCCGCAGGGCAGTCTGGGAGAACATCATAAGGGCCAACACCTTCGTTTCCACTGGAAGCTTCATCCGCGACATAGACTTCGATGGAAGGGATGAGGTCTTCCTTGAGAGCGAGAACTTCTACGCGGTCTTCAAGCCGGCCTATGGCGGTGCCCTCTTCGAGTTCTCCTCCAAGAGGAAGGCGGTAAACTACAACGACGTTTTAGCAAGAAGATGGGAGCACTACCACGAGGTTCCGGGGGCGGCGACGCCGGAGGAGGAAGGTGGAGATGGCGTTGCGAGTATACACGAGGTCGGCAGGAGAATACCGGATGAGATACGGCGCGAACTGGCTTACGACAGCCACTTAAGGGCCATTCTCCAGGACCACTTCCTCGAGCCGGAGACGACCCTCGACGAGTACAGGTTAAACCGCTACATTGAGCTCGGTGACTTCATTGGCGGTGCTTACGACTTCAGCATCTTTAACGGGGGGATAACCCTTGGGAGGGAGGGGACCGTCTCTGGAAAGCCCGCTAAGGTGGAGAAGACATTCCACATCACAAATGATGGATTCGCCGTCGATTACACCGTGGGAAGCGGGGTAAAGGCTCTCTTCGGCGTCGAGCTCAACTTAGCGGTTCACAGCGTCATGGAGGAACCCGGGGAGTTCGAGGCTGAGGGCCTTGAAGTCAACGACCCCTACGGCATCGGGAAGGTGAGGATAGAACTCGATAGAAACGCAGAGATCTGGAAGTATCCGGTAAGGACCCTCAGCCAGAGCGAATCCGGGTGGGACTTCATCCAGCAGGGCGTCAGCTACACGCTTCTCTTCCCGGTGGAGGGAGAGCTACGCTTTAGACTGAGGTTCAGGGAGATCTAGTGTCTCTTTATCCTGAAGTCCAGGGGTTTTTCCAGACCCCAGAACCTGCAGAATGAACAGACCTCACCGCTCGACGGCATGCCGCAGACCCTGCACTCCCTGAGCTCCGTCTCCTCCAGCTCGGCCTCGAAGAGGTGTTTCTTTCTCAGGTAGCCCTTGACGAAGTTTATCTTGGTTCCGGGTCTTTTCTCCTCCATCTGGTTCAGTATCTCCTTCCACTCCAGCGTCGTTGCTCCCCTCGCGTGGGGGCACTCGTCTATCTCGTATTCTATGCCGTTCGCCAAAGCGTAAGCAACCACTTCCCTCTCGGTTACCTCGTAGAGCGGTTTAATTTTCTTCACTAGCTTGCCGTTGAAGGCCGAAGGCGTCACAGGCCCCTGTTTCGCCAAATACTGCGTGTTCCAGTGCATTATGTTGTTGAAGATGAAGCTCGCCTCGTCGTCGAGGTTGTGGCCGGTGGCAACGACGTCAAAACCGTTGTCGTAGGCGAACTTGTTGAAGATGTAGCGCTTCGTTAAGCCGCAGTAGGAGCAGGTCGGCCTTCTCGTCCTCACCTCGCCGATTCCAGCTCCCAAAAGCTCTTTAACACGAACGATGTGGAGGGGGGCACCTATCTTCTCGCACTGCATCCTCGCGTAGCGCTCGCCCTTCTCGCTGTACTCGCCTATCCCGAGGTTTATGTGGAGGCACTCCATATTGTAGCCGAACTTCTTGAGGATGTAAGCGGTAACCGCTGAATCCTTTCCACCCGAGACGACAACTAAGATCTTCTCGTCGGGTTTGAGCATCTTGTAGCGCTCGATGGTTCGCTTCACCTTCCTCTCGAAGTATTCCGTAAAGTGCTCCGGACATAGGTACATTCTCGGATAATGGAGCTTGATAAAGGCCGGCCTGTCACAGAACTTGCATTTCATCGGCATTTTCTCTCCACCGAGAATAGGGAGAAAAGAGGGCTTTTAACGTTAACCTTCCGACGACTTAACTTTCTCTCTTTCCGATAAAGAGTAAGGTACCCACTGCAATAACACTCATCACCCCCGGCCAGCATACTGTTCCTTTGCTCTTGACGGGGGTCGTCTTTCTAGCCATGCCCTCGCTGTATTGGGTAGTGTTCCCTCCGATAGTCGTGGGAGTAGTGGTCTCATCTGAAATAGTATCCCCTGGCTTGCAGGCAGTTACTTTTTTCTTTTGAAAGCCTCGCCCTTTAGGGCGGGGAGGAGGTCAGAATGCCCTTTCTGTGAATTCAAACTCATGCTTTCATCTTCTCAATTTTCTCCTTCCAGTCCCCCGGCTTTCCGAACTTCCCCGTCTGGAGGCCCTCCTTCTTGAGTATCCCCTAGCAGCGAGGATTCCAGTCGCTCTCAGAAACCATGTTTTTCCCTGCCGGTGTCCACAACCCTTCCCTTAAAATTTGGCAGTTTTCCTGGTTAATTTGCTGGTTGGGATCGTGATTATTTGAATGGATCAGTCAAGTCAGCTCTCGAAAACTTTAAACACCCCTGAACTCTATTGCCATCCAGTGTGGTGTATGAAGGGGGGGAGTTCAGAAAAGGCCAGGGCTGCAAAGGCCAGGAAAATGCACATAATCCACAGCAAGAGGAGGATGATTCAGCTCCAGCGGAAGGAGGAGATGAGTCACAACATCCGCTACATCTCCAAGGTTCCTGTCAGACTGGTTATGGATCCGGACTTTTTGACGCTCCACCCGGACGACCCGCTCTCAAAGCTCGTACAGAACCTCAGGGGAGAGGAAAGCTCAGCCGTTGTTGTTGATGAGGAAGGGAGGCTCCTCGGCTTCATAACAATGAAGGATCTGCTCCATTTCTTCGAGCCCCCCAAGAGGTACTCGATAGTCGGCGTCAGCCTGCTAAAGAGATATTCAATCAACCGGGCTTCTCGGGTCGGTGACATAATGGTCCGGAAGCCGGTGACGATTCGCCTGGAGGATGACCTGGGCAGGGCAATAAAGCTGATGATGGAGACGGGAAAGCATCACCTCCCCGTCGTTGACAGCGACAACAGGGTTCACGGGGTTCTCGAGGTCAAGGACATCGTCAGGCTCATAAGGATAGTCTCCTCGTAGTTCCATTTCCATTCAGGGGATGACAATCATGGATGTATTCCTTGAACTGGCCCTGATACTGATCGTAGCCAAGATCTTCGGCTACCTCTCGGTCAGGCTGGGTTTTCCGGCGGCCCTCGGCCAGCTCATCGGGGGCATAATCATCGGCCCCTCCCTCCTCAACCTGGTCTCATACGACGAGGGTGTCAGGCTTCTCGCCGACCTCGGCGTCGTCATGCTGCTCTTTCTCGCCGGACTGGAGACGGACGTTGATGAGTTCAAGCACGTTGGCGTCCCGGCCTTTGTCATAGCCGTCCTTGGAGTTCTGATACCCTTCGTTCTCGGCTACCTGGGTGCGATGGCCTGGGGGTTTTCGAGCGTTGAGGCAATGTTCCTGGGAGGCGTTTTGACCGCGACGAGCGTTGGTTTAACCACGAGCATACTCATGGAAATGAAGAAGCTGAGGACGAGGGTTGGAACGACTATTTTAGCGGCTGCGGTTGTGGACGACGTCCTCGGCATAATAGTGCTTACCATCCTTGTCGGAATAAACACCCGCGGCAGCGTCTATATGGAGGATCTCCTCATAATCCTCGGCGAGGTGGTGGTCTACTTCGCGATAGGTCTTTTCCTGGGCAACCCGGCGGTCAAGGAGGCCCTGAAGCTCTCCGAGAGGATAACCTTGCCCGAGACGATAACCGCCGTGGCGATAGCCATAATGCTCGTCTTCGCCTACCTCGCGGAGCAGTTCCAGATCGCTGGAATAACCGGCGCCTACCTTGCCGGTATACTTGTTGCAGGAACGGAGGAGGCAGGGGAGATAGACCGGAAGTTCATGACCCTCGGTTACTCCCTCTTCATTCCGGTTTTCCTCGTCAGTATCGGAATCGAGAGCGACGTGAGGGTTCTCGCGAGCGCGGGAACCTTTGCCCTGGTCTACTCCCTCCTGGCCATAATAGGGAAGGTAACCGGCTGTGGCTTTGGGGCCCTTGTTTCCAGGTTCAGGCCGATTGAGGCGCTTCAGGTCGGGGTCGGCATGATACCCCGTATGGAGGTTGCCCTTATCATGGCCAACGTCGCTCTGAACGAAGGCGTTTTTGACAACGGAACCTTCGCGATACCCGTGACCATGGTTCTGGTGACGACGATAGTGACGCCCTTCCTCCTGAAGTGGGCCTTCTCGAGGGAATAGGGGCGGTAGGATGGAGATACTCCTCCTCATAGCCCTCATGCTTGCAACGGCAAAGCTACTCGGCTACCTGTTTGAGAGACTCGGCCAGCCCGTGGTTCTCGGTCAGATATTCGGGGGGCTGATAATAGGGATATTCTTCGAGACGAACCCCGTGATAGGCCAGTTTGCCAACCTCGGTGTCCTGTTGCTCCTCTTCATAGCGGGCCTCGAGAGCGAGCTCGAGGAGTTCAAGCGCGTCGGAAAGCAGAGCGTCGTCGTTGCCGGCATGGGTGTTCTGGTGGCGTTTCTTCTAGGCTTCGCTGTTGCTTACTTCTTCGTTCCCCTCCACGAGGCGGTTCTTTATGGGGCCATGATGACCCCGACGAGCGTCAGCATAACTGTCAAGGTTCTCATGGAACTCAGAAGGCTCAACACCCGCGAGGGGACGACTATTTTAGCGGCTGCGGTTGTGGACGACGTCCTCGGCATACTCGTCCTCACGATAGCGATATCGATGATACGGGGAGGTTCGGTCAACTACGGAAGCCTGGCCGAGGTTCTGATTTCCGTCTCGCTCCTCCTGTTCTTCTTCCTGTTCTTCGGGCCGGAGCTGGCGGAGAGGGCCTTCCACTACCTTTCCAGAATAGACCTGCCCGAGGCTGAGACGACCTTCGCGCTGGTCTTTCTCATAGTCTTCGCCTTCCTTGCGGAGCACCTTAACCTCGCCTCGATCCTTGGCGCATACCTCACCGGCTTGGCCCTCGGCCAGAGCACCAAGAAGAAGTCCATCCTCGACCACATGAACGTCCTCGGCTACTCCCTCTTCATTCCCCTTTTCTTCGTCGAGATAGGCATGCGCATAGAGCTGGACTACATCCTCCACGCGGGCCTCTTCGCGGTTCTCTACACCCTGGCGGCAATCATCAGCAAGATAATCGGTTGCGGCATCGGGGCGAGGCTTTCCGGCTTCGACTGGGGCTCTTCCATCAACATAGGCATCGGCATGATACCGAGGATGGGCGTCGAGCTGGCGATGCTCGCGGTGGCCATAGAGAGCGGCCTCATTGGTTCGGATGCGCTGACGGTAGCGATACTGATGATCTTCGTGACGACGGTTATAACGCCCCCGTTCCTCAAGTGGAGGTATTCCAGGTGAGCCAAATAAGGGCCAGGAACGCTCTCCATGGAATGGAGATTGTTTCTCCTTCCAAATCGAGGTTTTTCCCGATTCCAATTCCCCTCTCCGCCTTCAGCCTTTCCATACTCCTCTCCACCTGAGGAGCCCTTCTATCCCCGGGGCCGGCTTCAACTACGTATCTCTTGCCGTTTCTCGTGAGAACGAAGTTGGCCTTCCTTTCTTGGGTTCATACTCGAGAATCCCTGCCTTTGGGGGGTAAAAGGCTGTGACGTCCTCCAAGAGCGCTCCCATGTCCATCATGCCGGAGGAAGATAACAAGCCGAGAACCTGAGCTTGGGGCCCTTTCTAACCTTGGCTGGGGTACCTCCAGGGGGATTTCTATTAAGAGATCGCTTTTGACGGGGGTCCGCATGAGCTCCATTACCGTCACCCGACCTATCTCGGGGGCTTTGGGTAACCTCCCGTAGATGAACGCTCCCTTTGGGTGCTGGTAGTGGGACCAATAGACGCATGGCCGCATCGGGGGTTGAGCCGTCGGGGTTTCGGATGGTCTCTGGGTAGTGGTAGATGATTCTCTCGTCAGGGCGAGGAGCTCGGGGGCTTCACCCCTCTGACTTGTTTCCCTATTTGCCGCCCTTTTCAGTCTCTTCACGGGAGTTTTCCTCGGGCTCCAAGAGGGCCACAGGTCGACCAGATATTTAGCTATCCCGGTCGGCCACCCGACCACCTTAAAAGCTCCGCCAACCGAGTGGTCATCATACCTCAGCCAGTGCCGGTTTCGTCATCGCTCAGAGTACAGTTCCGGGCATAGGTTTATAAAGCTCCCCCCGAAGGGCCGGTCATGGTGGACTGGCTATCAATCCTCAGTTCCGCACTCTTCATGCTCATCATGATAGACCCGAGCGACAAGATACTCCTGGTCAGCTTGCTGAGGGAGGACTTCCACATTGAGGACATAAAGACCCTCATCATAAGAGCTAATCTCATCGGCTTTCTTCTCCTCTTCCTGTTCGCGGTTTCCGGCCAGATAATCCTCCAGGAGATATTCCACATAGACATCAACGCCCTCCGTGTGGCTGGAGGCTTTGTCCTCTTCAAGATAGGTCTGGAGGCACTCGAGAGCGGCGGGATGCTCACCCTAAAGAGGGAAAAGAACATCCTTGCCCTCGCGGCGGTTCCGGTTGCGACACCATTGATAGCCGGGCCCGCTGCAATAACCACCGCGATAACTCTGACGGCCGAGAAAGGCCTTCTCCACGCGACGATTGCCATCCTACTGGCGATACTCTTCACGGCACTGACGATGTTTATAACCCTCTACATCATCAAAAACGTCAGCAAAACAACGCTCGGCGTCTTCATAAGGATAATCGGTATGTTCACTATGGCGATAGGCGCGCAGATGATGGTTCAGGGCGTCGTTGGAATATACCTCCTCATGACGTCCGCGGCATGACCGACGGAACGTCGAAAATTCCTGGGCTAACCTTTTAACCACCTCCCCCTTCTCCCGGTGGGGGGTTGAGAATGAAGAGGCTCGAGAAGGTTAAGGGAACGCGGGATCTGCTCCCGGAGGAGATGGCGAAGAGGAGATGGGTGTTCGAGAGAATCCGCGAGGTCTTCGAGCGCTATAACTTTCACGAGGTTCTCACACCGACCTTTGAGTACACCGAGCTTTTCAAGCTCAGGAGCGGGGATGAAGTGGTCGAGCAGCTCTACGCCTTTGACGACAAGGGCGGCAGGAACCTCTCGCTCCGCCCGGACATGACGTCGAGCGTCGCTCGCCTGTACGTCAACTCCTTCCAGAACGCCCCGAAGCCGGTAAAGTGGTACTATATCGCGAATATGTTCCGCTACGAGGAACCCCAGAGCGGCCGCTTTAGGGAGTTCTGGCAGGCCGGAGTGGAACTCATCGGGAGCGATAAAGTTGAGGCCGATGCGGAGGTCATAGCCCTCTTCGTCGAGAGCTACCTCGCGACCGGTTTAGAGGACTTCACGGTGAACATTGGCGACAGGATTCTTCTCGACGAGTTCGCCAGGATGCTCGGCGTTGAGGACGACATTGGCCTGATGAGGCTCATAGACAAGAAGGACAAGCTCTCCAAGGAGGATTTCATCGGAGCACTCAAGGGGTTCGGTTTGAACGATGATGGGGTGGAGAAGGTCCTCGCGCTCATCGGGATCAAAGGCAGGCCCGATGAGGTTCTTCCGAGGGCGGAGGAGCTGTTCACGAGCGATGAGGCAAAAGCCGAAATTAAGAGGCTCTACGAACTCGTTGACCTCCTCGATGCCTACGGCGTCTCCAGGTGGATCAGGATCGACCTCGGGATCGCGCGCGGTTTCGACTACTACACGAGCATAGTCTTCGAGGCGATAGCTCCAAATGACCTCGGAATAGGTTCGATCGGCGGAGGCGGCAGGTACGACAACCTGATAGGGGTCTTCGGCGGGAAGCCGACACCGGCTACCGGCTTCGCCATAGGAATAGAGCGCCTCATCCCGATCCTCGAGTGGAAGGGCCTTATTCCAGAACCGAAGCTGAGGCCCGACGTTTACGTCATCCCCATCGGAAAGGACACGGAGGTCAAAAAGGCCGCCGTCGAGGTTGTTTCGGCCCTGAGGAGGGCCGGCGTTAAGGCCGACGTTGAGCTCACGGGCAGGAAGATAGGCAAGGCCCTCGACTACGCCGGAAGACTCGGCGTGCCGTACGTCGTCCTGATCGGAAAGAGAGATCTTGCCGAGGGCAGGGTAACGGTAAGGGACATGGAGACCGGAGAACAGAAGGCGGTGGAGAAGGAGAGGGTTGTGGAGGAGCTACTCGATCTGCTGGGTCTTTAGTTCCCCATTACCCTTAGGAAGTAATCCTCCATTTTCCTGGCGAACTCCTCCGAGTCTATCCTCACGCTGACCTCGTGGTTCCAGTTCAGAGCGGCCTCGCTCCAGTTGTGACTCCCTATGAAGACGATCCTCCCGTCGATGACGACAACCTTGGCGTGGAGGGTCGTTGCGGGAGAGTCAAAGGTTACATCAACACCGTTCTGCTTCAGATAGTCGTAGGCTTTTCTGTTCTCCTCGATTCCGTCCTCGAGGAGCACGTGAACCCTTACGCCCCTCTGCTCGGCCTTCACGAGGGCCCGTATGAGGTCGTTGGCGGGGTCGTAGCTGTCGCCCGGATCGTACTTCATCAGGAACATCATGACGTAGATTTCGCTCTTGGCGCTGTTGATGGCGCTGAGGAGGCTCATGTAGTAGTCCTTGTCCATCAGGAATTCAACGCTTCCCGGAACCTCGCTGGGCGGAGTGCTGCACTTTTCCCTCTCTTCCTCCAAGGAAGTCTTAGTAACGTTAAGTTCTTCGCTCAGCGATTCGACTTTAAGCCTGCACTCGGACAGGCTCTCCTCAAGCTCGCGGATTTTAGCGCTCGAGTTGGCCTCCCTCCCCCTCTGGAGGAGGCACGACTCGTACTTCTCCCTCAGCTCGCCCAGGGTTTTGAGGGTCGAGTTGAGGGCAGAAGCGGTTGAGTTCAGCTTGAACTCGCAGTTGGTTAAGTTCTCGATGAGGGAGTCGTTTTTCTCGGGCGCCAGGTACTTCGTTACGGTCCTCTCCTTCGTTATCGTTGTCGCCTTTGTAACCGTCTTAACCGGCGCCTTACTCTGGGAGTCAACAGCGCCCCCCAAACAGCCGGCGGTGAAGACGATGAACGCGAGCAGCAGTCCGATGACGATTCTCCTCATGTCCACACCCCAGGATGCAATGGCAGTGCCCTTAAAACCTTGGCGGAAGGTTATTAAGAGGGGACACCGAAAGGCCGGCCGGGATGACGAGTCTGGAGCCCCCTGATCGGTGATGAGGTTTCGCGGGGCTGACCGCCATGAGGGAGCGTCTCTAGGATGTATCGTGGCAAGCTGCCTAACTACGCACTCTCAAAGAAAGAGGAGCAGGAGAACACCGACTGGAACCTCCTGAGGGGGTGAAAAAGAATCCCTCGACGAACTTTGGAAGTTCATCAGGCTCCCCCGGTTCTCGTTGGTGAGGACGACGTTGACCTCCGCCCCGGTCTCAAAGACGACCGGAAACCTTAATTAATACGGAACTCTTCTTGGTTTTAGTCCGAAGGTGAGGTGGAAGTTATGAGCATGGACATGACGACCAGAATGTTCAGGGAGGAGGGCTGGATTAGGAAACGCTGTCCGAAGTGCGGTAAGTACTTCTGGACGCTCGACCCCGACAGGGAAACCTGTGGCGACCCGCCCTGTGACGAGTACGGGTTCATCGGAAAACCGGGAATACCGAAGAAGTACACCCTCGACGAGATGCGCGAAAAGTTCCTGAGCTTCTTCGAGAAGCACGGTCATGGCAGGGTTAAGCGCTATCCCGTTCTACCGCGCTGGAGAGACGATGTTTTACTCGTCGGAGCAAGCATAATGGACTTCCAGCCCTGGGTCATAAGCGGCGAGGCGGACCCGCCCGCGAATCCTCTCACGATAAGCCAGCCTTCAATAAGGTTCACCGATATTGACAACGTCGGAATAACGGGAAGACACTTCACGATTTTTGAAATGATGGCCCACCACGCCTTCAACTACCCGGGCAAGCCTGTATACTGGATGGACGAGACGGTTGAATTAGCTTTCGAGTTCTTCACCAAGGAGCTCAAAATGAAGCCCGAGGACATAACCTTCAAGGAGAACCCGTGGGCCGGCGGAGGAAACGCCGGGCCGGCCTTCGAGGTGCTCTACCGCGGTCTTGAGGTGGCTACTCTCGTCTTTATGCAGTACAAGAAGGCCCCAGAAAACGCAGACCCGAGCCAGGTGGTTGAGATAAAGGGTGAAAAGTACGTCCCGATGGAGACGAAGGTCGTTGACACCGGCTACGGCCTTGAGCGTTTAGTGTGGATGAGCCACGGGACTCCAACGGCTTACGACGCTGTCTTAGGTTACGTCATTGAGCCCCTCAAGAGGATGGCCGGTGTGGAGAAGATAGACGAGCGCATTCTGATGGAGAACTCCAGATTAGCTGGAATGTTCGACATCGAGGACATGGGTGATTTACGCTATCTCCGTGAGCAGGTGGCAAAGCGCGTTGGC
>NZ_JALUYR010000064.1 GCF_027012695.1 Thermococcus sp. | reverse complement strand
GGCGGTGTGGACTTCGACTATGGCCTTAACATCGTCAAGTGTCGCCTTCCTGATAATCATCGCCCTCACCGAGGTAGCCAAACTTCCTCAGGATGTGGGTTACCGCCTCCGCTCCCCCGTCACCGTAGGGCTTCTCAGTCACGTAATCGGCCTTCTCCTTCAAACTGGCAGGGGCCTGGGCTATCGCCACGCGATAACCAACCACCCGGAATGCATCTAAATCGTTCTCCCCGTCTCCAACGTGCGCCACTTCGCTCGGTTTTATCCTGAGAAACTCGCAGGCCTTCTCGATTCCCGTCCCCTTGTTTATCCAGGGCTTTTTAACGTGGATTGCAAAGCCTGAGTCCACCGCTATAAGCTCAAGTCCAAGCTCCTTTATTATCTCCCGAACTACTTCCACGGGAACGGTTCTCCTCAGAACGAGGCCGGCTTTTCTCTCCATCATCGAGAAGCTGAGCTCCGCCTGGGGGTATCTCTTCTTCAGCTCGCTCCAGAGTATCCACTCCTCATCCATATCGGTTAGAAAAACGCGCTTCCTCATCGTCCCCTCTCCCTTTAGGGAAAGGGCTCCACCGTCTTCCGCTATTACCGGCCCGCTCGTGCCTATGAAAACCGCCGCGGCCTCAGCAAAGGGAACGGAATTTCCGGTGACGAGCATTACCGGGAGACCGAGGCTCTCGGCAAGCCTTATGGCCTTCAGGGCTTCAACGCTTATCCTCCTGTCGCGGTATGTAATCGTCCCGTCTATGTCGAGGGATATCGCCTTAATCCTCCTCATCGTTTCACCCAAAACGGGAATGAAGGGGCAGATATAAGGCTTTCTACACATTAATGGTCCTTCATAATCTCCCTCAGAACGCTCGTGGCGTAGACGCCCTTCGGCAGGAAGAAACGGAAGCACATGCCCGTGCCCGGGATGTAACCGTAGGTGAGCCCGAGAGGCCTTATGAGGAGCTCCCTCCGACCACCGGGTTCGGCCATCGGCTTCGGCAGTTTCCTGAAGGTTTCAAGGCTCAGGCCTTCCTCCTCAAGGATTTCCCTTTCAAGTTCCCCGGGAAGACCCCTCGCGCGTCTCATGGCGAAGCCGAACAGGGGGCCGGAAACCATCGCCCGGTTTTTCTTTATCTTTTCGTTAACGAAGTCCCTGTTTGTCTCCGTAACGCGGTAGGTTCTGTCGCGGTATGGGATGCCTCCCTTCACCTGAACGACGATGTCTCCAACGAGAGCCTCGTTGAGTGGAAGCTCCTCCATTCTTCGCGAGAGGTAGAGGTTGAAGAGGTAGCTCTGGTAGGCGTGGATGAAGATGCGCATCACCGGGAGTGGGAGGCTCAGAAAGGCCCGTTTCCAGCTCCCGGTTTTCCTGTAGGTGTAAAGCAACGTTCTTTCGTACCTCAGGAAGCGCGGGAACTCCTCAAGGGCCCTATCCACGTCGCCTGTTTCCCAGAAGTTTTTCCTGGCATCATCGCCCTCCATACTTCCATCGGCGTAGCCGAGAAAGAGCTTCGCCGCTTCATCAAACTTCCCCTGAAGTAGGAGCTTGCCGACAAGGTGATTCACAACGCGCCTCTCACCGAAGCGCTGGTAGCCGAAGTAATTCGGAAAGCCCCCTTTCTCACGAAGTTCGCCGACTATCTCCTTCGTCCTCTCAAAGGCCTTCTCATCGACGTCGCGGACGATTATCCTGAACCTGTTCCCAAGGAGGTGGCCGAGCTTGATGAAGCGACCGTAGGAGACGAACTTCAGCTCAACGTCCCTTATCTGAACGCCTTCAAACTTATCTTTGGCATCTGCCGGAACGCTGATGTACTGATACGTTACGGCGTGCCTGTCCTTGGTTCCGGCGAAGCCTATATCGCGGTGGCTTATTCCAGCGCGCTTCGCTATCTCCTTTATAGCCGTCATAGTGTCCCAGTTGCGCTTTTTCAGAAGGAAGATAGCGTACCTCTTCCCCTCAAAGACTGAAGGCAACGGCTCCTCGATAACCACGAAGTCCTCTGGAAAAGCCTTTATCCTTCCGCCTATCCCGGGCTTTTCACTCAGATAACCAAAGTGGGAGAAGAACTCGCGGTAGTCCACTTTAATCACCCACGATTTTCAAGAATTCCCGAAACGATTTGCACTTATTTTTCAGTTTCTTGAAATCAAGTTTGTCTACGTAGTCGGGCAAGTTATGTTTGGCGTATCCTTCACGCCGTTTCAGCTCGTCGGAGGGTTTTGTGGCCCAGTTGTATCCCAGGCTCCTGCATATCCACTCCTCAATTTCATACCCAAAGAGGAGGATTTTGACAGGCGTTTTGATATTTCTTGGGATATGTTTTTCCACGTCTCTTCTTCGGAACTTGTAGTTTGAGGGACCGTCTCCATCGTATACGAGGAGTATGAAATCCGGATTGGAAATCTCGGATGCACGGAGTATTTTTCCCAGCTTTGGATTACAGAGATAGGGGGCATGAATCGGGTTTTTCCTTCCTGAAAGCTTCTTTAACCTGATATCTGCCAGCCCCTCACTTCTTAGCCGGTTTAGGAGCCTCTTGAAAAACTCTCCCCCATATGCGTCTTCGGTTATTATGACGATCTCCCGAGCCATAGCTATCACTGTTCATCAATATCGAGCAACGAGCCGTAGAGCCAGCCCTCACTTAAAGTAATGCCCTTCTCGTTGAGGAACCTCTTGATTTTCTCGGGATCTTTGATCCTCACAAACCTGCTTTCTCCTTCAACTTTATCCACCAATATCAGGTCAGAAGGTTCTGTCATGTCAACAACTACTGGGGAGTGAGTTGTTATAATAACCTGGCTCTCACTCCCGCGGAGAACATCCAGAATTAATTCCAGGGTCTCCGGGTGGAGGGAGTTCTCTATCTCGTCTATCATCAGGAGGGGGGGCTTGAGGTAAGCGGCAGTAAGGATTGCAAGAGTCTTGTAGAAGCCGTCGGAGATGCTTGGAGGAGCGAGCTCCAGGTTTCCCTCAAAGACTTTCATCATGACCCTCCCATCCTCAGTCAGCTGGAAGAAAACTCTGGTGTTGGGAAAGGCTATGGAGATGGGCTTTGAGATTTCATCGGGCAGTTTTCCCTCACGGAGCCAGATGTTGTAGAGGAGGGGAACAAGGTTGGATGCGTCCTCAGAGAGGGCCCTCTCTTTGCGGGGGAATTTTGGAGTTCTTGCCTCCCTCAGGTTTGCACCCTTTAACACAAGGCAATTCACAAAGTTAAGAAATTCCCTGAGAAACACTGAAACAAGGGGATGCTTGTTTAAGGAAGGAGAGACTATGTACCCCTCTTTTTCATTGTATTTAAATTTGGTACCGCTGATGGGCATTATTCCGAATACTATGCTTGCAACCATTTGAAGGAACGATTCTTCGGGATTTTCCGGAATTAGAAGCTGGAACAAAGATTTATCCTTAGGTGCTTCAAGTTCCATTTTTGGCATAACTCCCGAGTGGACCTCTTTCAGCAACACAGAAGGAGTCTCAGTTATAACCCTGTAAAAGCTGGGAGAATACTCGGTTAACAGGTTAGAACCGGTCTTGATAAGCTTTAGGTACCCCTTAACCTCCAGAACCTCCCTCAGGATCCTGAAGCTCCCGCCGGTTCCGGTAAAGGTAGTCTCAAAATAGACATCGTGTCCATCAACGTCAAAGAGCATTCCAACGGTTATTGGCAACTCTTCCTTTCCACCCCATACCACGTTGTTGTATCCCCACCACTCGAGGAAGGGGTTGGTGTCTTTCTCAACGTATATCTTTCTCAAAAGTTTGAATACCTCAATGAGGTTGGTTTTCCCGGAGGCGTTTGGACCAACAAGGACGTTGAACTTACCGAGCTCGACTTCACAGTTTCTAAGGCTCTTGAAGTTCTTAACTATGAGCTTCTTCAGCCTCACACTCCCACCGAAAACGAAAACGGCAAACCGATTAAAAAGGCTTCTCTCACACCAGCTTCAGATGTCCGGTGACCTTATCTACCAGCTCCTCCGGGGCTGGACCAATCGCCAGAACCGTAATCGTTCCGGGGGGAATCTCGGTTAATCCGGCGTCCTTTATAAGCGCCGTCGGGATGCCGAGCTTCTCCGCCTCGGCCTTGAGCTTGAAGAGCTCCTCAAGGCTCTCCGCCTTGACGACGACCTTCTTCTGCCCCTCGTGGAACCAGGCCTTGAACCACTCCGGTCTCTCCTTCTGGGCCTTTATTGCCGCTGTGACCGCCCCGTGTGCTACCTGAACTGCAAACTTGCCCTTGCTGAGCTTTAAATCCTTCCTTGAAACGATGACCTGCTTGTACTTGAACATGACCCATCCCGGGAGCTTTAAGTGCGGCCTCTTTATAAACTTAAAGGGAGAAAAGGGGAAGGTTCAGAGGTTCTGGATCTCCTCCGGGAGCTCTTCTTCCTTCTTTGGCAATCCTCCGGGTCTGCGCTGCTTTCTCCTCTCCAGTTTCTCCCTGAGCTTTACAGCCTCGTCCCAGTACCGATAGGCAACTCCGGCTAGGGCGAGAGTAAGGACGAGAAGGAATATTGCCAGGGGCTTCCAGGGATTGCTTCTTTCCGGCAGGTACCTGAGTGAAACTTCAAGGAGCTTCTCGGCTAGAGGCTGGGGGTTTTCCATCTGGGCGAGGGTTCTGTTGACGTACTCCGGAAGCTCCTCCGGGGTGGGCCAGACCTTGACCTCCCTGATTATAACCCTGGGGGGTATGCTGTTTATGGTGACAAGGTTGCCGAGGTTGAGACTGTGCCGGTTGCCCAGAGGGTCGAGGTAGACAAGTACCGCCCGGACGTTCGTGAGGTTTTCTCCGATGACCTTGACATCGAGGCCAACAGTTTTTGCCTCGCCGGCCCTGACGGTTCCCACCTTAACGGTTTTCGGCCCATCAAGGGTCTCTGGTAAATCCAGGACGAGGGTGGCGTTCTTTATGAACTCAAAGTCCGGATTGTTTCCGGATGCGCGTATCTCGAACTTGAGCCTTACGGTGTCTCCAACCTTCGCGGTAACGTAGCTGGCCCAGGTCCCGTTGTAGGCCAGGCCCCGTACGTCTATCGCCGGAACCGCGTAGACCTTCACGCCGGTGAGGGGCTGGGAGTAGACAACCCTTTTCTTGCCCGTTTCGAGACTCTTGTCGTCGTAAAATGTTACGATGACCCGCCCTATCTCGAACTCGCCCACTTTGGTTGGCTTGAGGACGTAGATGAGCGCCGGCATGCTGGTGAAGGCCGGGAAGTTCTTGAGGGTCCAGCTCTTCGTCATGCTGACGAGCTCGAAATCGTCAGGTATTGGGGCGGCAACGTTGACGTCGTAGGCGTCGCCCCTCCCCAGGTTCTTGACGTTTATGGTTACCACCAGGTTGTCGTCGATCATTATCTCCTTCGGGATGGCATCTATGGTCACCAGTATGTTGGCAGGCCTTAGGATCGGAGTCACCTTGGCCCCTGCGGGCGCGTACACCATCACTTTGGCGCGGTGGTAGTCGGGTTCAACCTCCTGAACCGACAGTTTCAGAGGCGTTTCCGGGACGGGCTTCGGCAGGTCGCCGACGTTGAGAATCATGGTTCCGAGGCTCTGCTTGCCCCGGAGGATCTCGACGCTAACACCGATGGGAGTCACGGTTCTCAGGGAGATGTAGTAGGTGGTCCCGTTGATCTCCACCGGGAGCTTCTCACCTGTGTAGAGGATGTCGTTGTAGACCAGAACGGTCTGAACGGGTGTTTCCGGAGGTTTCTCCTCCTGGCCCTTTCGGATTATCTTGAAGTCCGTGGCTGCCACCCTGGGAACGTAAATATCAACCACGGCCGATTTGCCCTTTGTCACGTTTAGGACCCTCAGGTAGAGGTAGTTGGCGTAGTAGTGGTCCTGGTCGAGGCGGTAGCTCACGCCACCCCCATCGCCCTTCTCTATGACGAGGGTTCTGGTCTCTCCGTAGGGCAGGGTGATGCTGAAGGTGGCGTCGGTGCTTGAGGTCGAGACCAGCTTCACCTTTATGGGTGGAAGTCCCTCCGGCAGCGTCAGGCTCTCGCCGACGAGTAATTTCTTTCCACCCATTATCCGCTGGAGGGGGGATCTTATCTCCAGGAGCACTGCCTTGGTGCTGTGACCGATCCACTTGTAGACTGTGATGTTGAGGTATACGTTGTCGGCCGAGGGATATGCCCAGCTCTCGCCGTCCCTGAAGAGATGGCTGGCGGTCCCCTGGGGCCCGCGGACTTTTATAAAGAACTGGGTCATGTTGACGTTCGTGTCAACGAACTCTATCTCGAAGGGGCCCAGCTTTACCTTGTCACCGAGGTTCAGGTTTATTGAACCGGTTATGCTGGCACTTGGAATGCTGCTGGCGGATTTTACGGTATGAACCCCGGGTGTGATTGACAGAAACATTATACCGAGCAGGATTAGAGCAACGGCCTTTTTCATACCTAGCGCCTCCGAAACGGTTGGTTGGCTAATACCAAAATGGAAATGTGGTATAAAGGCGTTACGGTGTGAGCCTCCTCCTGTCCCTCGGGAAGAGTATGACCTCGCGGATATTGCCGAGGTCGAGCATCTGCTTTATCAGCCTCTCAGCTCCAAGGCCGAAGCCGCCGTGCGGTGGCATACCGTACCGAAAGGCCCTGAGGTAGAACTCGAAGTTGGCTGGATTGAGTCCCTTCTCCCTTATCTGCTCGACGAGGACGTCAAAGCGGTGTTCCCTCTGGCCTCCTGAGGTTATCTCAACACCGCGGTACTCAAGGTCGAAGGCCCTGCTGATCTCAGGCTTGTCGTCGTACTTCATGATGTAGAAGGGTTTGGCCTCGCTCGGATACCGGTAGAGGAAGTAGAGCGGCGCGTTCTCGTTTTCAAGCATGTACTTCCCGAGGAGCTTTTCTCCTTCAGTGTCTATGTCCTCGCCCCACTCCATCTTTTTGCCGAGGTCGGACAGGATTTCAAGGGCTTTATCGTAGCTCACGCGCGGGAAGGGCAGTTTTGGTTCTTCAAGCTCGAAGTTGAGCGTTTCAAGCTCCCTCACGTTGTGCTCGCGTACGTAGTTGATTGTGTAAGCGACCAGCCTCTCGAGGAGGTTCATTACCTCCTCCTCGTTCTCAATGAAGGCCATCTCAGCGTCGATGCTCCAGGCCTCGTTTAAATGTCTGGTCGTGTTGTGCTCCTCCGCTCTGAAGATCGGTGCTATCTCGTAGACCCTGTCCAGCCCGGAAGCCATCATCATCTGTTTGTAGAGCTGAGGACTCTGGGCTAAAAAGGCATCCCTCTCGAAGTATTTCATCGGAAACAGCTCGGTTCCGCCTTCGGTTGCCGTCGCTATGATCTTTGGCGTGTGTATCTCTATGAAGCCCTCGCCGTGGAAGAAGTCCCTTATGGCTTTGAATACACTCGAACGTATCCTGAATATTGCCATTACCTCGGGTCTTCTGAGGTCCATGAAGCGGTTGTCAAGCCTCGTATCGAGTTCCGCCTTAACTTTCCCCGTCGGGTCGAGGGGAAGAGGGCTTTCAGCCCTGTTGAGGATTTCAAGCTTCTCCGGCAGGATTTCAAAGCCGAGTTTCGCCTTGGGTGTGAAGTTGACGGTACCCTCAACGGCTACAACGTCCTCGCTGTTGAGCTTCGGGATGAGCTTGAACAGCTCGGGGTCAACTTTCTTCTTTGGCGCCGTTACCTGGACTATTCCCTCCCTGTCCCTTATCCAGAGGAACTTTATTCCACCCAGGTCCTTGATCTCCCATACCCAACCGGCAACTCTAACCCTCTGGCCGTTCAGCTCCTCCGTGATCTGGCTCGAATAGTGCGTCCTGTGCATCTCACCTACCTCCTCGGCAAACCTGTTGGGAAAGAAAAGGGGTTCAAATAAAGTTTATCCTTACCTCGGTTCCCGCTATCTGGGAAAGTATGTCCTCCAGGAGTTCCGGCTTTTCCGGGAGCTTCTTCCTGTCTCTGCCAAGAACGAGAACTTTGTAGTAGTTTCCACCGCCAGGCCTGTAAACCACGTTGACCCCAAAAACCCCCGCTGGGTAGAGAAGGTCGGTGGCGAGCTTCTTCAGGTCCTCGGTGTCCTTAACCTCGACGGCCTCTATAACCCTAACGCGCTTTCCTAGTTCTCTCATAAGGGCTTTTATGTTCTTGCCGCCCTTCCCTATGGCAATCGGAACGTCACCCCTGCCCACCATTATGACTATTAGATCCCCCGCCTCAACGGCCTTTTTGAACTCCATGTCCACGTCGCCCAGGAGCCTGTAAAGTAAGCGCGCCACTCTGACGTCAAGCTCCGAGATGATACCTTCCTGGAGCTTCTTCTCGTCGGCGGGACAGAGAATGTCGTCGGTCTTCAGACACACCTCACAGATTGGCGCCTTCATTCACTCACCTCCTCGCTGAAAAATGACACTGAACGGGCCAACCTTAATTCTGGAAGACGTTTAAAAAACTTGTTATGGGGGGATTAGACCTCTCCCACCATTTCCCTTTCCATCCGTTCGATGAACTCCCTGGTAAAGCGGTGTCTCTCCTCGGCGAGCCTCCTCCCGGTTTCCGTGTACATCAGATCCTTCAGCTTCAGTATCTTCTCCCTGAAGTGTTTTATCGAGTCTTCAATGCTCCTCCCGTGCTCTCCTGAGTACATAAAAACCCTCGCGATCCCGACCGCCCCCATCGCATCGAGCTTATCCGCATCGCTGAGTATCTTCGCCTCCAGGGTTTTTGGTTCGGGTCCCCTGGAGAAGCGGTGAGATTCTATGGCATGGACTACCGCCTCCACCTTCTCCTCCGGATAACCGAGCCCCCTGAGGAACCGTCTCGCTATCCTCGCGCCCTCGACCGCGTGATCCTCAACCTTTCCGGCGCTCTCGAGGGGCCTCGCGACGTCGTGGAGTAGCGCCGCCAGGGCTAGAACCTCGAGATCCGCCCCCTCTTTCCTCCCGATGTTGATGCAGAGGTTTAAAACGCGCTCAACGTGGGAAAATCCGTGGGTTCCCTCCCGTTCAAAGAAGGACCTCGCGAACTCCCGTGTTCTCTCTATGAGCTCCAGGCTCTTGGGATCTGTTATGGTCTCTAAACGTTCCACCTTATCACCCGAAGGGGGGATGGAGGGGGGATTAAAAGCCTTTCTCAATCCGCTGTTTTTCCCTGAGGAGCTCAAGTCCCTCCAGGAGAACGTCCCCATCCTCAACGGCATCGCCCGGCGAGAACTCCAGGGATCCTCTGGTGGTGTACTCCCCATCCCTGACGATTTTTCCCATCTCCCTCAACATCTCTTTCACTGCCCTATCGCCCCTCTCCCCTGAACCTGCCAGGGTTCTCGCGGCCTTTACACGGCCTTTTTCCACATAGATCCCCCAGGCCTTTGGGCCGTTTCTGACTTCAACATTACCCCTGTGTTCCCTGAGGAGGAGAAGCAGGGAGTTTATGTCTCTCTCCCCGGAGGTCCCTCTATCGTCCACCTCAACCCGGGCTGAAGGATGCTCTTCCAGTATCTCATCCACGTTTGCCTCGTAGATCTCCACCGCCTTTATCAGCCCTTTTCTCACTGCCGTGAGGATCTCGTTGAGTGCTTTCTCACCCTTCAGGACTTCCCCCTGAAGGATGTTCTCGGCTATGGCTCCGACTATCTCACCCTCCCGTACGAGGAGGTAGCCTCCCTTCAGGTCCGCCCCGTCCCGCCAGGCCACGTGAAGGTACCCTTCCCTGACTCTCCCCCCGAGATCCAGGGGATCACTGAAGCTTGTTACTACCTCCACGTACCTCCCATGGAGCATTCAGACCACCACCAAAACACAAAAGAAAAAGGCTCAAAGCATCGAGGCAACTTTCTGGGCGTTTCTCTTGAGGTAGATCCTGACGAGACCGAGGTTGACCCTGGGGTCTGTGATCACAGTCAGGACCGCGTTTTCACCGGCTTCGACCGTTATGATCTTGCCCTTTGGCGACTCCAGCGTCACCATATCTACTGCCTCCTCGTGAAATACTTCCTTAGATACGTTGAGGGCAGTACCGTAGATTGTCGCAACCATGGCGGCCACGTTTTCGACGTCGATAGTCCTGTCGCTGGCCTGTCCCTCGATGAGCAAACCGTCCTTACTGACTACCGCGACTCCCTTCACACCATCAACCCTCAGAAGGTCGGCAATAACGTTCTCAAACATTTCAATCACCCCAGTATGAGCATTTCAACCTCAACGTGCCTGTCGTGTACCCTTATGTCTTTTATCAGGACGTTTTTTCCGGAGAACTTCTTTATGGCCACGGCAATGGCGTTCGCCATGGGATAGAGCACCGGCTTCATTCCCTTTTTCTCGAGAAGCTGGAGGGCGTGGAGATCCATGGGGTTGTCGAGTTTTAGGGTCACTCTGTTTCCTTCGACGTCTATTTCACCCCTCTCGGCGAAGCCGAAGGTGTTTATCATCACGTCGGTGAATCTGTTGAGAAGCTCCTGGGGGTCGCCGCTGCCCTCGAAGTTCAGCCCGTACTCCTCCATCATTGCGTGGAGGAGCTCCTCCCCTATCGAGTTCCCGAGCCCCCTTGCACCGGCTCCGAGAACTTTATATATCCCGTACAGGATAAGATTGGTAACCTCGGTTGCCATTTCTTCAGACCTCTCATTCATTCTTTCCACAACCTTTGCCCCCTTCATAGGCATGTCACCATTTAAAGTTCTCTTCAATTTTTAAGTTTTTTCTATGTATTTAGCAGTTTTTCGAGATTATATGGAATTCTTATTTGATTATTGATTACATAACGTTCATGGAAATTTAACATTTGCCCCCAAATATTCGAATATTATTTCGTTAAAGTATTTAAGGCAAAAAACGAGCCCATATCTTATGGAACAGCCCTAACTCTATAAGCTGGTTTATAAGAGGGACCTATGAAACTGAAGGCAGGGGATATAGAAAAAATAAGACGATTAAGGAAAGAGGGGTTTAAAATAAGGGAGATCGCAGCAATGTTTGGGGTCTCTCCACGGAGAATACAGCAGGTTCTTAAGAATCCAGAACTCAAAGTACCGGGTAGAAAAAATACTGAAATTCCATCCGAAGCAAAGGATATGATAATCCAGCTGGGGAAAGAAGGGTATACCATTGACAGGATACAGGAGGCTCTTAAATTGGCCGGCTATTCTATCTCAAGGTACAAGGTGTGGAAACTTCTTAAAGAATACAGGGAAAACCAAACTTCCAAGGAGCTATCTGAATTCAGGAAGATTATTAAAAGCCATCGCCATACAGTCTATATTGGGATCATCCACCTTGGGGGGACCCAGAATAACTCTATAAAGCTTCTAATTCTTCTCAAGGTTCCCGAATGCCAAACTCTCTCCTGTGAAACATTCGATTCCATCTCTCTTAAAAAGGTTATACAGATATTTGATATGTGTGTTTTGCAATATCAATGCAAACCCGATTTAGTTGTGTTGTCCCCCGTACCGCCCCTAGTTCCGACCAAAGGTTCAGAGAATAGACTCATACGTCATCTAACGAAAATAGGAGTGAAATATGTATGGTTCCCGAAAACTCTTAAAAAAACTTACGAGCGAGAAATTAAGAAAGTCAAAAAACTTTTTAAATCTCAATATAGTTGTTCTCAAGGCCTAATAACATTAATTGAGGAAATGTGTAAAAGGTTCTACGGGGTGTCCGATTATGAAGGTGTTGACAAGGATACGTAGTTTTTTAAGGGCTAAAAGCTCGGAGGAGATACAGGATTTTGAAGACTTCCTGCTGAAGCGATACGGCTTCGATAGGTATCTTTACGCCACCTCCGAGGGCCTGCCCATAATGGGAAACTTCAGCGGTTACGAAACGCTCTCCGCCAAGGTTCCCGAGATGTTCAAGATCCTCTCGGATCTGGAGGAGTCCGATACGTACATCGTTCGCGGGAAGGGGAGAATCCATCTCCTCATACGGATTACCCCCGAGGTTCTCCTTCTGGCCGAGACTAGGAAGGAGCCGTCTCCCCCTGAAATCAACGAGCTCATAGCCCGGACGAGGGAGGAGCTGGGACTCTAGTGGTTCCATTCCTCCAGCTCACTATCTCTTGGAGAAGTCCCACCAGGGTGGCATGGATCTCCACGGGGATCCCGTCAACTCCCAGCTTCCTTTCCCCTGTAACACCGTCTACGAGGCCCCTCTCAACCAGCGAGCCGATTATGGCCCTCTCGTCCCAGTTTTCGAGCAGGTTTCTACCGGTTTTCATTGAGGCCAGGGCAACCAGTCCATAGGCCCCCCAGTTCGAAACGGCGGAGAGTATTAGCTCGTCTGTCTCAACGACGCTCGCTATCTTCTCTCCGTGGGGAACGTACCGTTCTATGAGCTCCCTTATTCTACCCATCCCGGCCTCGTTACCCCCATCGCCTATCCCTATCGTGGGGATACCCAGTTCCCTGGCCTCAATTACAGTTCCGTCAAAGGATTCCCTCCCTATCTCCAGCCCCCTCATTGAGTAGTACTTCCCGTCGGCGGCCCTTCCGGGGGTTTCGACCGCGATCACGAGGGAATATCTACCTACGTCCGGACTCTTCACGAAGTTGATCCCGAAGGGCCTTAGGGCGTTCATCACCTCAGGGTACGTCAGGATTTCGGCCCTTCCCCCGAGGAGCTCCACGGCCCCCGCGAGGGCGACTGCACCGGGTGGTCCATCCGTTTCCGGGGTCATGGAGGGCGGTATTGGGAACCCCGTAATGATGAGGATCCTCTCCAGGTTGTTGAGGAAGGTCTCCACGGAACTGGTTAGAAAGCCGGGGTTCCTCTTCCGGTAATCAAGGTAAACCGGTAGAAGCCCCCTGTCCCCGGCGTCGGTGTTGATCAGGTGGGCTATCATGCTCACTCCTCGTAGACGACTATTCTCACCCTCTTCCCCTTTATGGCTTCCTTGAGCCTCCACCACAGCTCGGTCGGTTGCTCGCTCCTGTGGATCAGCTCATGGCCGTTTTCCAGTCTGACCTTCTTCTCCCTGTACTTCACAAAAACGCCGCTTTCGTTGAATATTTCCTTCATTTTGCACCCCCCAGGATCTTTTTCAGCTCGTGAAGGGTTCTTATTTCATAATCGGCCATATGATAGCCATTTTCTCCGTTACGGTTTATCCAGACCGCGATCATCCCGACGTTCTTCGCACCGTAGACGTCCTGGCTGAGGGAGTCTCCCACCATCGTGGATTTTTCGGGTCTGACCCCCAGGGATTCAAGGGCGTGGATGAAGATTCTTGGATCGGGTTTGATTGCCTTAACCTCCTCCCTCGTGACGACCACGTCGAAGTAGTCTAGCAAACCGGTGAGCCTTAACTTGAGCCTCTGATAGGCGGGTCCGCTCGTGATGACCCCCAGCCTGTAGCCCTCGTCTCTGAGCCGCTCCAGGGCTGGAACCGTGTCCGGGTAAACGTGGAGCTTGTGTGGATACCTTTCGAGCAGGTCCTCGTACCTGATGTCGATGCCGAAGAGCTTGAAGAAGAAGTTCCAGTCGTGCCACTCGTAGGTGTCCCTCCTGCGGAAGATCTCCCTTAGAAAGCGCTCCCTGGCACTCTCCCTGTCTATCCCAAGCTTCTTCGAGAGCCTCTCGTAGACCTGCGGCAGAAAGAGCTCGATGAGGGGCATCTCGCTCAGCAGGGTTCCGTCAATGTCGAAGAACACCGCCTCCATGGTATCACCACTTCTTCACCAGCAGCGCCAGTATCTCAACCTTTCCCCCGAGGTTACCGTCCGTAACGATGCCCCATATGACATCCTTCTCCGAGAGTATCTGCTGGAACCTCCTCAGAATCTCGTGGGCGTCCCGCAGCGGGAAATCCTCCCCGACGAGTATGCCTATAAGACCGCGCTCCCACACCCCCCAGTGCCAGCCGAAGTCCACCTTCCTGAGGATTCTCAGTATTCCAACGTTGCCACCCTTTATAATGTTGAACAGGTCCGCGTAGTCTATGTTCACCAGCATCTGGGTTTCCAGGTAGTAGTAGAGCCTCGAGAACATCGCCGCTATCTCCTCGGAGGCCAGCTGAAAGGCCCGCTGGAGGGGGACATCCTCCTGCATAAAGTCCCACAGGGAGTCGTAGAACACGGTCTCAAAATCCCCTGCCCAGGGGGGCTTTTCTTCGTGGATGAGTTCCCTCCGGGGGGTGAGGACGTAGGCAAGCTTTATGGTATCGGAGGGAACGCTTTCGAGGATAAGCTCCCTCATCTCGTGGTTGACCCCGCTGTCCTCGAAGACGAGCCAGAGGAAGGTGTTCCCGGGAAGGGAAGAGAAGAAGTTCCTCAGCCTCTCGACGTATCGCTGGTGGCTCGGGAGGAGGTAGTAGGCCGGGTTCACCGTCACCTTAACGATCCCATCGGCAGTTATGCTGTCGACTATCCTAGCCCCGGTGCCACCAATCCCAACGAAAACGTGGGTAAAGGACCTCATCGGGACACCCAAAGGGAAAGGGAGGGGAACTTCATATCCTTTTCGGTTCACTCGAGGGTGGCGTGCTTCCGCTTCATGTCCTTCTCCGTCTTCTGGAAGGTGGCCATGAGGAGGGCTATCACCCCGTCCAGGAACACCATCGTCGAGTCCTCGAAGAGGGTGCCCATCGGGGCTATCCACTTGTACTTGGTGAGCATCTGCCTCGCTATGTAGTCGGTCGGAACGTCGGTCTTCGTCCTTCCAGGTATCTCAACGACAACGTCCGCGAGCTTTCCAAGGGTCGAGTTGGAGTAGGAGGTTATCGCGACGACCTTTCCCCCCTGGGCCCTCGCTATCTGGGCCGCATCAACGATGCTCTTGGTTTCTCCGGAACCGCTGATGGCTATGAGGAGGTCACCCGGCTCGAAGGCCGGCGTTATCGTCTCACCGACGACGTAGACGTTGAAGTCGAGGTGCATGAGCCTCATCGCGAAGGCCTTTCCAACCAAACCGCTCCTTCCCGCGCCGTAGATGAATATCTTGTTTGCCCCTATCATGGCATCAACGAAACCGCGAACCTGCTCGAGTTTGAGCCTCTCGGCAACGCTGTTGATATGATCCGTTATATCCGTCATGGCCTTCCGTATGGTCATCATGTACTCGTCCCAGAAGAGGTCGATTATCCTCCTCGTGACGTCTTCGGGATCCTTCGCCTTCGTAATGGCACCGCCAACGATTATTATCGTCGCACCGAGTTCAACGACCTTGGGGATGGTCTGAAGGTTCAGACCACCGGCTACTGCCACAGGGACGCTCACCGCTTTAACGACCTTCTCGAGGTCCTCAAGGGGGCTTTTACCCTGAACCTGCTCATCTATGCCGGTGTGGACGAGTATGTAGTGAACGCCCATCTTCTCGAGTTCCTTCGCGCGCTTCACCTTGTCTTTGACGCCGATGAGATCCACCATAACCCTGATTCCATACCTTCTGGCGACTTCAACGGCATCGAGGATAGTCTTGTCATCGGCAACACCGAGGATAGAAACGACATCCGCACCGTGCCTGGCCGCCATCTCGACTTCCAGGGCACCGGTGTCCATAGTCTTCAGATCTGCAACGATCTTCCTGTCAGGGAAGCGTCTCTTCATGAGCTCGACCGCGCGCATTCCCTCCTTCTTAATGAGCGGGGTTCCGACCTCAAGCCAGTGAGCACCGCCGCGTGCAGCCTTCTCGGCGATAGAAATGGCCTGTTCAATATCAGTAAGGTCAAGGGCAACCTGGAGTATCATGGCGAAACCTCCGAAGGTTTTTCGATTTAACCTCCTGTTGCTACTTTTTAAACTTTGGCTCCGGCGATTAACACAGAAATGTCTAAGGAATTCGCCAAGGTTTAAAAGGCCGGAGGGCAAACCGGAGCGGTGGAATGGAATGGTAACGTTCATTCCCTTCGGCGAAAAGCCAAACCGCGATGGTGTTCTTTACGTTCTCCAGCTGCTGAAAAGAAACAAGCTCATAGACGACTACGTTATCGTCGAATCCAGCAGGGTTGAACTGCTCGCCGGAAGAATTCCGCAGGACAGGGCCTACATCGTCGGAGAGCACCTGGCAACCTACGGCATAGTGGAGAAGCTCAGACCGTCATCCCTTATCAGCGTTGATGCGCACACCGATTTAATGCACGACTACCTGGACCACGGCTCCTGGCTGGCCTACGCCCTCGAGGAGCGCTTTGTAAACCGGGCGGTTGTCATGGCCCCCGTCCTCATGATACCCACCACCGAGCGGACCCAGCTCTGGACGAGGCGCGTTAAGGTTTTCCCCGCTCTGCTGAGGAGCAGGAAAGTGCGCGGCAGGTGGAGGGCCTACAAGAACCTCCAGACGAACGATTTGCTTGAGATACTCGATGAGGCCAAGAAGTACTTGGGGGAGGAGGTATACCTCACCGTCGACCTTGACGTTTTGAGACCGGAGTACAAGATAGCCCGCTTCCAGCATGGGGAACTTACCCTCGAGGAGCTGCTTGAACTTCTGGAAGGAATAAAGGATAACTTTAAGATAACCTCCTTCGATATCGCGGAGATTTCCGACAGGATACGGCGCTCTCGCCTCGGAAAGAAGGCCTTCGTCGAGGTTTTCCAGCTGCTGATGGGGTGATTCGATGAAGAAAGGCCCGACGGAGTGGGAGATGAAAAACGTTATAATGCCCCTCATGCTCTCCGGCGCGAAGATGCTCGACCGACACTGCCCCAAGTGCGGCTCACCGCTCTTTGAGAAGGACGGCAGGGTCTTCTGCCCGGTGTGCGAGTACAGGGAGAAGCAGAAAAGGAGAGAGATGAAGGGCGTAGAGGAGAAGTTGAGGGAGAAGCTCAATGAACTGGCCAGCTCACTGCCCGATAACATCGACGAGCTGGAGAAACACTTAAGGGCAATGGAGCGGATAATGGAGGTGCTGGAGCGTTATAGAAAACTGGAGGGTGAAAAATGAAGAACGTGAGGGTTCTCAAGGCTCTGGAAGACGGTCCGAAGACCATCGAGGAGATAGCCGAGAAAACGGGCATAAAGCCGATGGAGGTAAGGCGCTATTTGCTCCGCTTTACTGAGCAGGGGAAGGTCGAGAGCTACCGGAGGGAAGGGAAGCTCTTCTGGAAGATCAGAGAAAAGAGCGAGAAGGAAGAGGAGTTCAAGTACGTATGAACTCTTTTTTGGGGCCATCTGACCTCTTCCCCGCCCTGAAGGGCGAGACTTTCGATAGAGAAATGTAAGGGGGAGAAAAATCAGGCCTTCTGGGCCTTCTCCCAGTACTCGTTGAATTTGTTCTGGAAGAGGTCCCTGACCCTGAAGTCCTTGATCCAGACCTGGGTCTCATAGTTGAAGTAGCGAGCCGCCATGTCCTCGAGGGCGAAGAAGACCTCGTCGTCACAGATGAGCATCGGAAGCTCGAACTTGTCGAGGACCTTGAGCTCGAGCTTGCCGTCCTTGTAGTAGTCCATGATCTTCGAGTTGTCGAGCCTCTGGAGGACGTTGGGGGTGACTATTATCTTGGCCTTGGCGCCGCGGTCTATGGCCTTCGTGATATCATTCTCGAGGTTTATGGCTATGTAACCGTCGTCCGCCAGGAGTATCTGCTCCTTAACGTCCTCGAACATCTCCCTGGTCTTAAGCGTGGCGTTCCTGATTCCGCGGACGACCCAGACCTTCTCGACGCCGTACTTCGGGATCTCGGTCTCTATGAGGGGCCTCATGAGCTGGAGGAGTTCCTCCTTGGCCTTCTTCTTGGCCTCGAGTTCCTCCTTGACGCGCTCCTGCCATTCCTGGATGAACTTCTCGAGAATGTTCTCCGGGTGAACGGGCCTGTACTTGTTGACCTTGCCCGGCTGGCTTATGGCGAATCCCTTCTTCTCGAGGCTCCTGAGGACGTCGTAGGTCCTCGGCGCCGGAACCTCCGAAACGCTCGCCAGCTCCGCCGGGGTGAGGACGCCGAAGCCCACCAGTGCCACGTACGCCCTCGCCTCGTAGAGGTTCAACTCAAAGTGCTCCTGAAGGAGCTCAACCATCTTGTCCTTAACCATCTTTACCACCACCCCATTTTCTAATTCACATTGCGGGTTCGGGCCCTATAAAGTTTTTCCCAAGGTGTTAAGTGTTGGAAATTATGGGGCCTTCAAAAGGCGCAATCACTCCCCCCAATGTTAGGAGGATTGCGCCTTCGTACAACAGCATTACTATTTATGGATTTTAAACTTTTTGGCTTCCCCATCTGGTGGAGTTTAAACTGTAACCGTATGCTCGGACTGAGATGAGAATATGGGCAGAAAAAGGGGAGATGTTATGTCATGATGTCCGCCTGGTTTTCCTGATATAACGCAGTATCTCCTCGTAGAGCGATTCTATAACCCTCTGGTAGTAAATCTTTCCGGCCTCCACCATGTCCATTATCTCCTCCAGTTCCCTGGTCTTTTCCTCGCTCACGAGCTCGCGGTACCTGCTCATGAGGTAGTGGTAGACCCTGATCCCCAGCTCCGTCGGAATGAGTTTCTTCCTTCCACGGGTCTCTATGACGTAGAAGCGTTTCAGAAGGGTTTCTACGATTTTTGCGTAGGTGGATGGCCGGCCTATTCTCCTCTCCTTCATCAGCGCTATGATATCTCCCTGGGTATACAGGGAAACCTTCGGCGCCTTCCACTTCTTTGCCTCGACGACCCTCAGCCTCTCCCCCTCTTTGAGTTTCGGCAGTTTCCTGAAGGGGGGTGAGCGCAACCGCGTCCAGCCGTCGTATATCACCTCGACGTAGCCCTCCAGCTCCACCTTTCCGATGGAGGCGTTGATGACCGCCCGTTCCATCAGGAGTTTCGCCGCCCTCATCTCGCTGGTCATGAAACGCCTGAATATCATGTCATACAGGCGGTAGTGGTTCCTCGTGAGGTTTTTTGGTACCTGGATTATTCCGTCGCGTATGAGCTGCATCAATCTGCCGGTGTCCACAGGTCTCGTGGGTCTTATCGCCTCGTGGGTTCCCTCCTCACCCCAGTGCCTCGGGTGGAAGTAGTCCTCCCCTATCTCCTGGGTTATGTACTCCTTTGCTATTTCTATTCCCGTGTTGCTGACGTGGGTTGAGTCCGTTCTGTGGTATGTGATGAGACCCATTTCGAAGAGGTCCTGTGCCAATCTCATCGTCTCCGGTGCGGAAAGTTTCAGGAAGGTTGAGGCGTCCTTCAGCATGGCATCGGTGGTGTAGGGTGGACTTGGATTGACCTCCCTCTCCTCAAGCTGAACCTCCTCAACCGTGACGTACTCCGGCGGCTTAACGTTCTTCCCGTCTTTGCCTATTTCAACCGTCACCTGGAGGCCGTTCTCAAGGGTTAGGCCGAGGAAGTAGGTTTCGCTCTCCCTGAACTCTTTATAACGCTTGATTATCCAGCCGAGGACAGGGGTTTGAACCCTTCCGGCGGAGAGGTTTCTGTTCTCAAAGACGCGCTGGAGTTCCTGACTGAGCTCGAAGCCTATCCACCTGTCCTCTATCCTCCTTACGATCTGGGCCTCGACCCGGTTCTCGTTGACGTCCCTGGCCTCCTGGATGGCGCGGAGTATGGCGGGTCTCGTAACCTCGTGGAACTCTATGCGCTTGATGTTGGGCGTGTAGGGACTGAGAACGTTCCTTATGTCCCAGGCTATCTTCTCACCCTCTGTATCAGGATCGGTGGCGATGAGAATCTCGTCCACCTCCTGGGCCAGTTCACGCATTGCTTTAACGTTGGTCAGGGCATCGCGCACGTTAGTTGAACCACAGCGCGGGCAAACCCCCCTGTTCTCCCAGTCAACGAACTGATAGCCGCAGTCGCGGCAGCGCTTGATGGTGTCATAAACCGGAATGAACCTGAGGCCTTCCTCCGTTCCCTCGATGAGAACTCCATGGTAGCCTTCGTTCGTCACGAGATCGAACATATGCCCGCCACTTGCCAGGATCGTCAGCATCATGTTGCCTATGCTCACCTCGTAAGCGACCAGATCGCCGATCCTCGTCTTGCTGGGTTTGCCGAAGAAGTTCGCTATGGTTCTCGCCTTGTTGGGACTCTCGACTATCATGAGGGCTGATTTAACGAGGTCCTTCACCTTTGAGCTTATCTTGCCCTCCATCACCAGTCTAACCTTCTCCCTGTCCTCGTCGATCTGCCTGAGAATCTCCTCGAGGTTAAGTTCTTCGAAGGGAACCATCCTGAACTCGGTGAAGCGCCAGCGCATCTGCCTCACGAGACCGTTGAAGACCTTCTCGTTGTCCACCAGGAGAACGCTCAAACCTTTGGTGATTCCACCGGCGAAGAGCCTGCTCGTTCTTCCAGTTGCCTGGATGTAGGTTTTAACGTCCGGTATCTCGATGTACCACCTGCCATTTTCCTCGGTCAGACTCACGAATGGATCCTCGGCGAGCTTTCTCAGAACCTCCTCGTCGTGGAGAACCCTCCTCAGAAACTCCACCAGCTCCCTGAAAACGTTCAGAACCGTCTTGTGAAAGTCGTTCTCTATTGGCAGGCCCTCAGCTAAAGCTTCCTCTATCTTCATGAGCTCAAACTGCGGTATGTTCCGTATGAGCCTCCTTAAGCGGGCGTGGAGCTTTTCGGCCTGCTTCCTATCCTCGTCGCTCAGGAAGTCCATTATCTCGCCCAGCAGACCCAAAGCCCTGTATATGGTCGGCCTCTCAAGGTCTATGCTAAAGCGGAACTTCGGCACGCCGGTGAAGACCGCGTAGCGTATGAGGTGGGGTAAATCCAGACCCCTGACTATCGAACCGTAGTAGGTCGCGACCCCCACGAGGTAGTCAGCTTCCCCCTTCTCAAAGCGCTCTATAGCTTTTCTGTTCTTCGAGCTTGCCAGCTCAACCCTGAAGCCCCTCTCCCGGAGATAGTTTACAAGCTCCTCCGCGTAGCTCAAACCCTGGTCCACCGGAACGAAGATCAGACCCCCTCTGCCGAGCATCGTCAGGAGTTCTTCCACGTGCTCCTTGACGTCTTTGGTCGGCTTCAGGTAGCTGTCCACGACGTTCCTGAGGGCACTTCTTCCGGAACCAACCTCAAAACCGAGGAGCTCGCGGTAGAGCTTTATCCTGTCGCCCCGCGCACTTCCGGTTGCGGAGGCTATGATCATTATTCCGATCCGATTCCTTCTCTTGAACTCCTCTATCTCGCGCTGGAGCCTCTCTATGGCCTCGTTTAGTTCCCGCAGCTTCTCCTCCCTATCCTCCGACCTGCTGTTAAGGTACCTGGACATCTGCTTCTTCAGGCGAATTATCTCCCAGGCCTTCTGAATGATTTCCTCGGTAAAACCGAGCAGATAGAGGGAGCGGTCTATGTTCTTGCTCGCCTTGAGGAAGGCATCAACGTCATCAACGAAGATGAAGTCGAAGTGCCTGCCCTTGAGCACCTCGTCGAACTTCCTAGCGAGCCACTGGGCGCTGGTGACGAGGATATCGTAATCCCCCCCTGTTATCCTGGCGAGCATCTCCTCCTTCTCCTTCTTCCGGAGGTTGCCGTGGTAGTAGGCGAGGTTGATATCAACGCCGGCCCTCCCGGCTATGGCCTGGATTTTCCTGACCGTCTGGACAACCAGCGGCGTCGTCGGGACGACTATGTAGCTCTTCTTGCCCTTTGTTGCATGCCAGACGGCCATGAAGGCCCCGAAGGTGCTCTTGCCCATGCCGGTTGGGGCTATGATGGAGAAGCTCCTCCCCTTGAGGAGTCTCTTCACCCACGTCCTCTGGGCGCTCCAGAAGGTGAAGCCCGTGGCCCTCTCGAAGAAAGCCTCAACCTCGCGGAGGTTCTTCTCGAGGGAATAAATACGCTCCCACTCTTTGAGCGTGCCCCTCGACCGGAGGGCCTCCCGGACGGCCGTGACAAGCTCGAAATAGGAATCGGCGTGAACCGGATTATCGAGACAGTCATCGCAGGGGTTCTTATTCACAAGCCTCTCGTCGGAGATTTTACCGAGGCAGTTCGGGCACATCTCCCGATAGATCGCCTTCATTTTCCCACCCTCTAATTCCTACTCTCGGGAGGAGGGGATTTATAAGGGTTTTTCAAAGGACGACTCAAGCGCCCTGAGTTCGTCCTCAAGCTTTTTCGAGAGCTCGTAATCCTCGAAGACGTGAACGTACTCATCGAGAACCTCCCGGAGAATATGAAGTGCCTCCTTCCTTCCGGTCAGAGCCACGAGCTTCAAGGCCCGCCTAAAGAGCCTCGCGACCTCGCTACCGCTCTCATCTGTGCTCACGGCAAAGCGAAGCTCCTTCAGCGTAACGTCGAGAGCCAGCTCAGGGACCTCGCTCAGAAACTCCATGGCAACGGCCTCGGGAAAGAGCTCGGCATGTCCCTCAAAGGTCTCGAAGTAGAAGCCCTTCTCATGGGCCTTCATAACGGCAGCGACGTGCTTGCAGTCCCCGCCCAGGGGACAGGTGCAGCCGTTTCCCCCGGTTTCGAGGTCCAGCTCGACGTAATAAGGATACGTCCCGAGGACCTTGGAGAACAGCTTGCTCCCGTGCTTGACGACCCAGAGAACCTTGCCGGATCTGTAATAGCGCTCGCCCTTCCTGAGGGTCTTCTCGTCCATGGCCATCGGTGTGGCTTTCTCGGGCCGGCTTTAAGCCTTTCGGACGAAAGCGTTTTATCTTCCCGACACTAGTTGCTCCGGTGATGAAGATGGACGTTTTTGAACTCGCCAGGAGATACCACGATGAGCTCGACATAAAGGAGCCGAGCATGGCAACGATGGCGGCCGAGCTCTTCGATGACCTCGGTTTGAAGATGGCGAAGTTTCTGAGGGACGAGGGCTACGCGATCATAGGCACGAAGTTCATCGACTACGACAAAAGCCTCGTCCTGGACATAACAAAGGGAGAAAAGAGGTTCGAGATAACGCTCAGGAAGAGCTAATACCTGCTCTCGTAGTCGAAGACTATCTCCTTCTTTTCGCCCGGCTTGAGCGTCACCCTGAACTCCACGTAGCTGGCAGTCTCGTCGATTGGCTGGACGCTCGACGTTATTATTTTCCCCCACTTGTGGTGTCTGACGATGACCGTCTTCGTCTCGTTGCCGAAGTTCTGGAGGGTTATCTTCACCTTGTAGTAGGAGTAGCCATCTCCGCTCCTTTGCTCGAGTATCGTGGTGGTACCTTTAAGGTCGTAGTCCCTGCCGATGCCTATCCTAACAGTGTCGCCCTTGGGCGTGTGCTCTATGGAGTTCTCGCCGATGAGCAGGTTCCCATCCTCCGTTTCGCGGTAGATCTCAACGGTTCCCGCCGGGAGGACTTTGTCGGTTTTGAATGATATTGATTCGTAGACCGGCCTCTCGCCGTTCCCGGCCCAGCTCTCGTAGAGGTACTCGCGCTGGTACGGGGCCTCAATGGTCACGTAGGGGTACATCATGGTGCTCGAGGGATTGAGGTCCACTATTCCGAGCTTATACAGGTAGAACGCCTCGACCTTCTGCGGCTCACCAATCTGGACGGTCTCTGCAGAGGCCGCTTTGGCATATAGGACGCGCGGCTGCGGGAGGGCCCGGTGGAGCTGAACGTCGCCGGCAACGAGGAGAACCTTCGCGCCCTTGAACTCCTGGGCGGTGGGGTTGTTGAGAACGACGTAGCCGTAGAGCTTCGCGTTGTCACCTATGTAGAGCTTGTACCTGCTCTCCCAGCTCATGTTCGCCATCCTATAGGTTACGCTGATGTTGTACTTTCCGGCCTTGTCCGCCTGCAGAACCGCGTAGACACTTGCCTTCCCCTCGAGGTTCTTGGCCTTGAAGTATGAAACCTCACCCGGGTTTATCAGGTAGTAGCCGTCGCCCTCGACCGCTATCTTCCCGTTTTTAAAGCCGAGGAACTTGCCCTTGATTACGTCCCCGCTCCTCAGCTTTATCTCCACCTCGCTACCAACGTTCGCCGAGTAAACGTCGCCCTTCGAACCCCTGCTGAAGACGCCGAGAACCTGAACCCCATCATTGAGGGGCCTTATCGTGACCTCAGCTATGTTGAGCCCGGCCAGCTCGTCGAGCGGAACCTCGTTAAGGCCGGCCTTGAGTTCGAACTCCTTCGTCTCCTCGATCACGCCGATCTTAGCTGAGTTGTAGAGGACAACGGTGGTGTCGCTTGCAATGGCTTTCTCACCCTGGAAGGAAAAGGCCGACAGAACTATCAGCAGGGCCGCCCCGACCCCCGCAATAAGCTTCTTCTTCATGAAAATCACCCGTAACTACTAGGGCAAGGGGGTATTTATAACCGGGCCATCGATTCAACCCCGCCTGAAACGAAAACCGGCGAATGGAAACCCTTTTAACCGCCCGGGGCTACTCCCAACCGTCAGGCTTACGGGGTGATGGTTATGGACAGGATTGAAAAGGCAAGGAGAATAATTGAAAAGGCCAAGGCCGAGAACAGGCCGCTAGTCGAGCCCGAAGCTAAGGAGATTCTCAGGCTCTATGGCATCCCGGTTCCGGATTTTAGGGTTGCGACCACCGAGGAGGAAGCTGTAAAGTTCGCCAGGGAGATCGGCTATCCAGTGGTTATGAAAATCGTCTCCCCGCAGATCATCCACAAGAGCGACGCAGGTGGAGTTAAGATAAACATCAAGAACGATGAGGAGGCGAGAAAGGCCTTCAGGGAGATAATGGAGAACGCGAGGAAGTACAAGCCCGACGCAGACCTCTGGGGTGTCATAATATACAAGATGCTCCCGCTCGGCAAGGAAGTTATAGTCGGTATGATACGCGACCCGCAGTTCGGTCCGGCCATAATGTTCGGCCTCGGTGGAATCTTCGTTGAGATACTCAAGGACGTCTCCTTCCGCGTTGCACCTATAACGAAGGAGGAAGCCCTCGAAATGATAAAGGAGATAAAGGCCTACCCGATCCTCGCCGGAGCGCGCGGTGAGAAGCCCGTTGATATAGACGCCCTCGCTGACATAATCGTCAAGGTCGGTGAGCTTTCCCTCGAACTTCCGGAGATAAGGGAGCTTGACATCAACCCGATCTTCGCCTATGAGAAGGGTGCTGTTGCCGTTGATGCTAGAATGCTTCTCTGAATCCTTTTCTTTCCTTCCATCTGAAACGCGATCGTTGTTTCCAATCTCCTTCTCGTGGTAGGATTTTCCAATCATCCGTCCGAAAGAAATATAAACCCCTATGCCCTATTTGATGTGATCTTCGGGGTGGTACCTTGCGCTTTGCAATAAGGTTGAAACCCGATCGGGAACCATACAGGGTGCCCTTCAACCACCTTCACTACCTCCAGGGACTGATCTATCACCGGATCGGAAACGTCAACCCTGATCTGAGCCTCAGGCTCCACTCTCCCAAGGTTCCAAAGCTCTTCACCTACTCCCTTTTCATGACGGAGGGAAGGGAGATCGCCGGCGGAAAGCCCTACTTCAATGGCCACGGAATGGGCTACTTCTATTTCTCAACCGCCGTTCCGGAGATAGCCGAGGCGTTCATCGGGGGACTGCTCCAGAAACCCCGGGTAAAGCTGTGGAACGAGGATTTTACCGTCGAAGAAATCCGGGCAGTGGCGGAACCTCCGGTTCTCAACGGAAGAAAGTTCGTGACGCTCTCACCAATAGCTGTGACGGCCAGGAGAATTCAGTTTGGGAAACCGCGGTCCTACGATCTGGCCCCAACTGATCCCGAGTTCTACGATCGTATCAGGGAGAACCTCATCGATAAGTACACTTCCCTAACCGGAAAGCCGCCGGAAAGCGATGAGCTTGAGATCGATGTAATCCTCGCCAAGCCAAAGCGCTTCCAGGTGAAGCCCGGCATCTTCCAGAGGGCGTGGCACCTCGTTTTCAGGGCCCGGGGCGATGAAGGTTTGCTAAGAGTGGGCTATCTTGCTGGTTTTGGAGAGAAGAACTCAATAGGCTTCGGGATGGTGAAGGTTGATGGGCGAAGAAGA
>NZ_JALUYR010000063.1 GCF_027012695.1 Thermococcus sp. | reverse complement strand
CTCTTCAAGAACGTGCCGAGTGGCCTTGGAAGCAAAGGCCGCGTAAGGCTCCACTGGACGCAGCTGGACGATGTATTGGCGGATGGAGCAAAATGGGCAGTCGACAACGGCTACGGCTGGAAGGAGGATTTGGAGCACCTCGAGGAAGGTGGAAGAATGGAGGGGGCTGACCCTGAGGCGGTAAGCCAGAGGGCAAAGCAACGCGGAGCGCCACAGCTCGGTTCCCTCGGCTCAGGAAACCACTTCCTCGAGGTCCAGGTGGTTGACAGGATCTTCGATGAGGAGATAGCGAAGGCCTACGGCCTCTTTGAAGGACAGGTCGTTGTGATGGTTCACACAGGTTCGAGAGGTCTCGGCCACCAGGTGGCGAGCGACTACCTCAGGATAATGGAGAAGGCCAACAGGAAATACAACGTGCCCTGGCCGGATCGTGAACTCGTCAGCGTCCCCTTCCAGACTGAGGAGGGGCAGAGGTATTTCAGCGCGATGAAGGCCGCGGCAAACTTCGCCTGGGCCAACAGGCAGATGATAACCCACTGGGTCAGGGAGAGCTTTGAAGAGGTCTTCAAGAGGAAAGCGGAAGACATGGAGATGGGCATCGTCTACGACGTGGCACACAACATAGCCAAGGTTGAGGAGCATGAGGTTGATGGAAAGAAAGTGAAGGTCGTCGTCCACAGGAAAGGTGCCACAAGGGCCTTTCCTCCGGGACACCCGGACGTGCCAAGGACTTACCGCGACGTCGGCCAGCCCGTCCTCATTCCCGGCTCGATGGGAACGGCCAGCTACGTCTTGGCTGGAGCCGAAGGATCGATGAAAGAAACGTTCGGTTCAAGCTGCCACGGCGCAGGAAGATTGCTGAGCAGGAGGGCGGCAACGAGACAGTACCGTGGCGACAGACTGAGAAACGAGCTCCTTCAGAGGGGCATCTACGTGAGGGCCGCTTCACTCCGCGTTGTTGCCGAGGAGGCTCCCGGTGCCTACAAGAGTGTGGACAACGTCGTCAACGTGGTCCACGAGGCTGGAATAGCCAAGCTCGTGGCCAGAATGCGGCCGATGGGTGTTGCGAAGGGCTGATCTCTTTTCTCCCTTTGCTTGGCTTTTCAAACTCCCGGAAAATTCCGAAAAAAGAAAAGGCATCAGTTCAGGTCACTCGTGAGGAAACGGGCGTAGGCGAGGGCGAAGGGCAGGAGCAGCATTATCAGGAGCGCCGCGAGGTTGTTGAAACCATAGGTAAAGGAATCGCCCAGCGGGATGTAGTAGTTCATGAACCTGTCGCCGCCGAAGATGTAGCCGACAAGCTGGACGTAGTGATGCGCGGGGTTTATCGAGTGGAGCCTGGCCATCCAGGTGTTAAGGTTTTCCTGCCACATCTCGTGGGCGGTCGTCCCCCAGGGCGGCTCAGGTCCAACCAGCTTCGGTGCCGCGATACCGACCACTATTCCGTAGAACACCGTGAGAAAGATCGCCAGTCCAACCGCGGTCAGCATTGATGTTTCCGGCTTCTTGAATAGGGTGGAAAGCAGCACCCCCATTGAGAGGAATACCAGGGTGTAGAGGATCGTCACCAGGATGGCCAGAAAGCCCCTCAGCAGGGAGTCTCCGTCGAGGGGTATGCCGAGTATGAGCATAACCGCGACCATGACGACGTAGGAGACAAGGTAGGTCACCGCTATCAGCGTCCCCATTCCCAGGAACTTGCCGTTGATGACCTCGTCCCGATAAACCGGGTGCCCCAGCAGGACCTTCGCCGTGCCGCTCTCGACCTCCCTGTTTATGGCGTCCGCCCCCAAAGCCGCCCCAAGGACCGCCCCGAAGATGGTGAGTATCATCATGTTGACCGTGAAGAGCATGGCAAAGGGCGTGGTGTAGATTTCCGCCTTAACGCCCCAGAGGTAGAACTCGTTGGACTCAACGGTCGGAACGCCCATCCGTATCAGGTAGTCCTTGATCGCGTAGACCGCCAGTCCAAAAATTAGAAGGTAGGTAGCCACTATAACCGCGAAGCGCCTGCTCTTCACCGAGGTGTAGAGCTCCTTGAGGGCGATGTTCCAGGCCGGGTTCATCTCCTGCCGACCCTCCTCATCAGCCATATCACTATGCCGAAGGCCAGTATCAGGAGGACGACCCCGATCCAGGTTCCGCTGGAACCCTGCGTGACTCTAACCGTTATCACAGTCTCGGCCTTGGCCTGATCACCGGCGGCAGTTACCGTTATGGTGTAGGTTCCCGCTGGGGCAGACTTGGGGACGCGGATCCTGAGTTCAACCTGGGTTGGTCCCGGATACGTAACGACGTTGCCGTGGGATTCGACGCCAATGCGCGGCAGAGTCGGCGGAACGATCTCGACCTCCCAGCCGCTGGGAGCCTGGACGGTGAACTTGACGTTGGTTACCGTCCCGGTGGCGTCCACCCAGAGCCTCGTGGCGGTGCTTCCCCCTGCCCTGACAACGAGGGACGGTGTCTCGGGCTCGATCCTGAGGGAGGCGGGGTTCTCGACGCGGACTGTCAGCGGGAGCTCCACCCTCGACGCACTTCCAGAAACCATCACCTTCACGTGGAACTCACCGGACTCGGCGTTGAAGGGCGGGAAGATCACGAGGTAGGCCGTTGCACTCTCGCCGCTCCTGACCCGGAGGCTCCCGATGGGCACCGTTCCCCTCGGATCCTGGCTGAGGACGTAGCTCCATCCCTCGGGAAGACCCTCCACGGTGACGTGATATTCGTCGTCCCTCGAACCGAGGTTCTGGATAATCAGCCCCGTGCTTCCGCTGCCACTGGGCTCCACAACCAGAACGTCCCGCTCGAGCTTCGCCTTGAAGTAGTACTCCGCGCGCTTTAGCTCAAGCTTGAGGGTCTTTTCCTCGCCGTCGGAGAGCCTGATTCTGACCTTTGCAGGGATACAGCCCTCGGCACCCCCTATAACCGTGTATTCACCGGGCTTCAGCTCGAGCTCAACGGAACCTGCCGGGGAAGTGGTTAAGTTTCTGTCCCCCACGGCCACCCATCCCCTGAGGGGGTTGCCGGCCTCGTCGGTTAGAATCACCGTAAGTTTCGCGGGCTGACCGAGGTATGTCCTGTAGACGTAGACGTCCAGCCCATAGACCTTCCCGTTTATCCTGAAGTCCACCCGGTGGTCTCCCAGGGTGGCGTTCCTCGGCACTTCGATCACCAGGCTTGCGGTGAAGCTTCCGTCAACCTCAAAGCTCCTGAGCCTGTACCTGCCGTCGGTCAGGTAGACCGTCCATCCCGCGGGCAGCTCCCCGGGTTCAAACTCAACCCTTCCCCTTCCGGCGAACGTTACTGGAACGCTGAGGGCAGTTCCCGCCTCTGCCTCAAGGCTCAGGTAGGGGAGGGAAACCTCTATCCCAGCACTCTCTACCTCAAGGGTTCCGGTGAAGTTCCCCACGGCGAACCTAATCACTCCACTGCCCGCTGGCTCAATGTGGAGGATCAGACTGACAGTCCCCCTGGGTGGAACAACTATTTCGCCGACTTCGACGCCCCCGTAGAGGAAGCTCGCGCTCCATCCTTTTGGAAGGGAGAGCACCCTCAGCGGGAGAATCAGCTCGGTGTCGGTGGTGCTCGATACTGTGATGGGTAGGTCAACGGATCCTGAGGCCTTCACCTTCCCATAGGGATAGAATACAGTGTAAGCTGCGCTGATGGTCTCTGAAGCTGGAGGAGCGGCGTAGACCTTAACTTCCTTCCCATCGTATTCGAGGGCGACGAGATCAACGACGGCACTTCCATTGATCTCAAGCGTCCTTTTAATGCCGTTCACCGAGACGTCAATGGTCCTGTTTCCAATGGCGGTTATCTCAACCGTCGTGCCGTTGAAGTGCAGCGTGGCCCCGACCCTGGGTTCGAGCGAACCGATGAACCTCGGCCTGACTGACACCACTATGAAGCCGCCGCTTGGTGTATAGCTCCCGAGAAGAATCCGGATGCCGTCGCGCTCTATTTCGGTGCCGAAGGCGAAGGGCTTTAACTCCAGTATCCTGCTCCCGTTCCGGAGCATGAGGTAAGGGCTTCCTCCCGCTGACTTGACGATGGTTATGGTGTAGTCACCCACCACTATCGCGTGTCCATCCGCGAGCCTGCCCTCGAAAACCGTCACGTAGGGCTGAGCGCTCACCAGCGGGAGCAGGAGAGCAACCGACAGCAGAAAGGCGATAACCTTTCTCACTCATCCTCCCTCCCGTATATCGTCCTCAGGAAAACATCCTCAAGGCTCGGCTCCTCGATTTCAAGGCTCAGGATGGTTATTCCTTTGGAGGCGAGGTACCTCGAGAGCCACTCCCTTATGTCCGAGCGGGCGAATATTATGGCCCTGTTGGGGGAGAGGCGCTCGATCCTGACTATGTCCTCGTGTTCGATCTCAGGCAATGGCTCCTTCGTCTCAACCTTTATCTCGTATCCTTCAAGCTCCATGAACTGCCGCTTTATCTCCTCAATGGGGCCAATTGCCTTGAGCCTTCCGCGGACGATTATGCCGACGCGATCGCTGAGCTCCTCGACCTCGCTGAGAACGTGGCTGGAGAAGAAGACCGTCTTTCCGCTTGCCTTCGCCTCGCGGATTATTTCCTTAACGAGATGCGCACCCCCAGGATCGAGGCCGCTCGTCGGTTCGTCGAGGATTAACAGCTCCGGCTCGTTTATGAGGGTCTGGGCTATCAAAAGCCTCTGCTTCATTCCCTTGGAGAAGGTCTTGGCCTTCCGGTAGCGGACCTCCCAGAGGCCCACCCTCTTGAGGAGCTCCTCAATTCGTTTTTCCTTCTCGGCATTGCTCATCCTGTAGAAGTTCGCGAAGAACTCAAGGTTCCTCCAGGCTGTAAGCTCGCCGTAAACGGTGGCGTTCTCCGGAAGGTAACCGATGCGCTCCTTGATCCTTATCGGCTCCCTGGCCATGTCCATGCCGAGTATCTCTATCCTTCCCCCATCCGGGATAACAATTCCAAGCATGCTGAGGATGGTCGTCGTTTTCCCCGCTCCGTTGGGTCCCAGGAAGCCGAAGACCTCCCCCTCCTCCACCGACAAGCTGAGCCCGTCAACGGCCTTAACGCGGCCGTACGACTTCGTGAGGTTCTCAACCAGTATGGCGGGTGTGGACATGGAACGCACCCCGGGTTCTAGTAAAATTCTACCGATCAAAAATAGGTCCGGGGTCATGGTTTTAAACTTTGCCCAAGAGATATTGGGGGATGGAAGATGGAGCTGACCCACGTCGATGAGAAGGGCGTTAAGATGGTCGAGGTAGGGCACAAGAGGGAGGTTTTCAGGAAGGCTGTAGCGAAGGGCCGGATCCACCTCCGGCCGGAAACCATCGAGCTCATAAAGGCCGGAAAAACGGAGAAGGGCAACGTCATAGCAACCGCTCAAATAGCGGGAATTCTGGCGGTGAAGAAGACCCCGGAGTTGATTCCGCTCTGCCACCCGATACCCTTAACTGGAGTGGACATAAGCTTTGAATTCGGAGAGGACTACATCGAGGCCACCTGCGAGGTAAGGGCAACCTATAAAACTGGAGTGGAGATGGAGGCCCTGACCGGTGTGAGCGTTGCGCTCCTCACGATATGGGACATGGTGAAAGCTGTTGAGAAGGACGAGAAGGGCCAGTATCCCGTGACGAGGATAGAGAACATCCACGTTGTGGAGAAGGTGAAGACCCGGTAGATTTTTGAGGTGGTTAACTCTCCTTCCTGCGATGAAGCTCAAACTCAACCCCGAGGCGAGGGCGGTATACAGGTCAATCCGGGAGGAGATAAAGAGGAGGTTAGTCCTGCCTGAGAGCGCCTCCCTTCTGGACGAGTTCGAACCCGTCTCCGATAGGAAAGAGATACTCCACAGACAGGCCTACTTCAGGGAAAACCTATCCATGATACGGCCCGAGCTGAAGGACCACCTTTCCAAGGTGAAGCCCATAAAATTCAGGCGCGACTTCCTCCACGATAGAATTCTCGTCGTTGATGAGTCGGAGCTTGAGAGGGCCGAGAAGCTGGGCCTCTGCGAGGTGACCACGGAGATTGAGGACACCGAAGGATACCCCCTCGTTCTGAGCACGATCGGTTATGGGATAGACGTCGAGCTCGTCCCTTCCCAGATAGCGCCGGAGCTATACGTGCTGCCCCTCTGGGAGAACCGGGAAACGCTCAAAGCCCTCGCCAGAATCGGCGAGCTCACCGGAAGAGAGAGTGTTGCCGGGGAGATTCTGAAGGCCCTCGAAGACCTGAGAGAGGTTATTGAAAAGCAGAAGACCCTCGATAACCTGGAGGAACTGGTAGCAGAGAAGGAGCGCGAGCTTAACGATCGAATCTCGGAGAAGCTCGAGAAGTTCAGCCTTACCCTCAGCGGGAAGGAGCTCCTTGAATTCCTGAGCGAGCTAAAGGCCGGAAACTACGAGGCGATATTCTCCCACTTCGGAGGGGTGGAGGGAGAAATACTCGATCTGATAAACGAAGCCGAGAACGAGCTGAGCGAGAGGTTCGGCGTTACCGTCGAGCTGTTTTCAAGGGAGGAACTCTATCCGGTATCCGTGCCACCGGAAAGGGTCGAAATTCTCCGGGAGGAGCTCGAGAAAGAACTGAAGGTCGAGCTCTACCTCAAAAGTCGGGAGGTACTCAGGAAAATAATACCGCTCCTTCAGCGGCTTAGGGAAGAGCTCTCCGCCGTTCACGAGCTCGACTTCCTCCAGGCGGTAAAGGACTTCGCGGAGAACTTTACCTTCCCGGAGCTCCACGATGGGGGCATGGCCTTCATCAATGGGAGGCACCTCTTCATCGAGAACCCCCAGCCGGTGAGTTATGTTGTTGGCAGAAAGCCAAAGGGCTTCAATGTTCCCGGTTCCGACGTTGTCAACGACGAGAAGGTTGTGATACTAACCGGGGCCAACAGCGGTGGAAAGACCTCCCTGCTGGAGCTGATAACCCAGATAACAGTTCTGGCCCACATGGGGCTCCCCGTTCCGGCCGAAAAGGCCTGGGTGGAACCCCTCGATGAGGTTTTCTTCTTCAGGAGGAAGAGGAGTACCTACGGGGCCGGCGCCTTCGAGACGGCCCTAAAATCCTTCGTCAGGGCCCTTCGCGGAGGGGGGAGAAAGTTGATCCTCATAGACGAGTTCGAGGCCATAACCGAGCCCGGTGCAGCCGTCAAGATAATAGGAGAACTCCTTAAAGTTGCCCACGAGAGGGGATTCCATGTCGTCATAGTTTCTCATCTGGGTGAAGATCTGAAAAAGGAGCTCTCCTTCGCGAGGGTGGACGGTATAGAGGCGCGGGGACTGGACGAGAACCTCAACCTCATCGTGGACAGGCAGCCTGCCTTCGGAAAACTGGGGAGGAGCACGCCCGAGCTTATAGTCGAGAGGCTCGCGAGGAAAAAGCGCGGAAAGGAGAGGGAGATCTTTGAGAGGATCCTGAGGGCCTTCAGGGAGAAGTAATCTCGCCTCTTGGGGGATTATCCCACCCAGCTCCTCTCCCTGTACCTTCCCCTGCTCTCGATCTCCTCCAGCTTCTTCTCTATTTCCTCTCTGGCCTTCTCCCCGCGTACCTCGGCGTAGCCCTCCAGAACGGCCTCAAACCCCTCCTCGAACCAGGTGTAGTGGGTGCTCTCCATCGCCCGCTTGAGCAGGTGCAGATCAACGCCCCTCGCTTCGAGCGTCGGGTCGAAGTCCGCCAGTCCGAAGTCTATCAGGTAAACTTTACCCTCCCGGAGTATCATGTTGCTCGTCGTCAAATCCCCGTGGACTATGCCGGCATCGTGGAGTTTTCCCACCTGCCTGCCCACCTCCCTGCATAGCCTTAGTCTCTCCTCCACCGGGACACTCTCGAGAAGCTCCTTGAGGCGATCGCCCTCTATGAACTCCATGGCAATTTTCATGTCCCTTAGATCAACCTCGTAGACGTGGGGACAGTTCACGCCAAAGGCCTTAGCCCTGTGGAGCACCCTCGCCTCCCGAACGGTTCGCTCCTTCCTAAGCCTCTCGTCTATCTCCCTTATCCTGTACCGCTTTGGAATCCTGTGCTTCACGATGACCTTCTCCCCGGGCAGCAGGTCCGCTCCAAAGAACTCCGCAAAGCCCGCCAGGTAGATCTTCGCCTCCGCGCCCTGTTTTATGAGCTCCACGACATTTCCCTCCATTATCAGACGACAGTTTTACGTCCGGCAGGGTTTTAGCATTTTCTTCAAAAATTGCCTCAATATTCTGGCGTTTATTCAATCTATTAGCAAAATCTCGGACAGTTTAACCGAAAAGTTTATATATAGAACTGACGAAGCACATTTGCAAAAAATGAAAAACTGAAGGAGGAATGAAAGATGGCCCAGCTGAGTGGACAGCCGGTTGTTATTTTGCCTGAGGGAACCCAGAGGTACGTCGGAAGGGACGCCCAGAGACTCAACATCCTCGCGGCGAGAATCGTAGCCGAAACCGTGAGAACAACCCTCGGACCCAAAGGAATGGACAAAATGCTCGTAGA
>NZ_JALUYR010000062.1 GCF_027012695.1 Thermococcus sp. | reverse complement strand
CAACAAGTTCTTCGATGTGGTTTATTCTACCAAGGCCGACTTCCTGATAAGCCTCGATAAGAAGCACGTGCTGAAGCTGAGGGACGGGGAGAGGAAGTTCTCCCTTAACGGGCACGAGTTTCTAATCTTAACTCCAGCCGAGTTCCTTGAGGTCGTCGAAAGAAACCACAAGTCTCCAACCTAAAGTTCACGAAATACTTAAAATTACTCCGCCGGGAGAAAGATTCGTTATGTCGGTACATAGAGGATGTTCAAACGGACAATTGATATTTCTCCTGTTCTATTTTCTACTCTCCGTCTCGATGTACCTACCCGGGCCATATTTCATACTGTACCTCAGCACTTACGTCGCCCTGCCCTGGATTGGTCTGGCGTACTCACTGAACAGGGCCTCTAACCTCCTACTGGAGTACCCATCCGGTGTACTGGCCGACAAGGTTGGAAGGCTTAAATCCACGATGCTGGGTTCGCTTTTGCTTGGGATGAGCATGCTCGTCCTGGTAATTTTGTGACTCCCAGGGTTCACCTTGTGGTGACATCTGCCCTATTAGGGGGTGCGGGGATGGCCTTCATCTCCGGTTCCTTGGAGGCGTGGGCAGTCGATACCTTCGGCAAAGCCAACTTGAAGGAGCTTTTTTCCAGTATGGGAACGCTGAAGAACGTTGGTGGAGTTGTCGCGTCAATATTGGCGGGAGCCCTCGTTAAATACCTTGGTCTGAAGTGGCCACTGCTAGTATCAGGAATCTTAAGTGTTCTTTCCACCGTGATTCTGCTCTCCCTGAAGAACAACCGGGGACATCCCGAGGGCAGAACCATCATAAGAAAGAATCTTCAGATGTTCAAGGATGCCAGATTCTCCACGCTGGTGCTGGTAATCCTCCTGGTCTCTTCCATGCTCTCAGTGTTCTTCGTGATATGGCCGCTGACCCTGAAGGACGCGGGCCTGTACGAAAGCCTCTTTGGAATTGTGTATTTCCTGCTAATGACGTCCATGGCAGTGGGTAGTTACCTTGCGAGAAGAGTCTCAAACGAAATAAACGGAATGAGAACGTCCCTGCTTGGTAGCGCCGCCATTACGCTGACCATAGCCTTTCTCCTGAAAGTAAGTCCCACCAAGCTCACGGCAGTGTTCATACTGGGGTTTCGGGTCATCCTCGAGATTTTAATAGGTGCATACTACGTCTTCATCGCCCACCTGAGGAACTCCGTGATTCCCTCCAAGATACGGGCTTCAGCCATCTCGATGATATCCCTGATGAACTCCGGGGTTGAGATGGTAATACTGCCGCTGTTCCTTGCACTGGGCGACCTTTCCCTTAAGTGGGTTATATGTTCAACACTCTTGGTTTCTGGAGTGCTAGTATTTGAACTTTGGAAAACGATGTACATACAGACCTTCGATTAAAGCTCCTAACCGGAGCGGTCTTCATGGCGCTTATTGTCGCCGTCATAACTCGCAAGTGGATGCGCTGACTTCGAGACTTGACCTTTATCCAGGTTTTTCCGCAGAGTTTTGGGAGTTGGTTCAACTCAGCAAAAGCCACCTTTTTATACCTCCTTCCCCTTCACTCCCCGGTGGTGTCCATGAAAGTTGTCGTCATCGGTTCTGGAACCGCTGGAAGCAACTTCGCCCTCTTTCTCAGGAAGGCCAACAGAAAGGCCGAGATTACAGTCATCGGGAAGGAACCAACGATGCAGTACTCCCCCTGTGCCCTGCCGCACGTTATAAGTGGCACAATAGAGAAGCCGGAGGATGTAATCGTCTTCCCGAAGGAGTTCTATGAAAAGCAGAGGATAAAGCTCATGCTGAACACCGAGGCCAAAGCGATAGACCGCGAGAGGAAGGTCGTAATCACCGATAAGGGCGAAGTCCCCTATGACAAGCTCGTCCTGGCGGTTGGCTCCAGAGCGTTTATCCCCCCGGTAAAGGGGATTGAAAACGAGGGCGTCTTCACGCTCAAGAGCCTCGACGACGTGAGGAAAATTAAATCTTACATCGCGGAGAGGAAGCCGAAGAAGGCCGTCGTTATAGGTGCCGGTTTGATAGGCCTTGAAGGCGCGGAGGCCTTCGCCAAGCTCGGCGTGGATGTTCTGGTCGTCGAACTCGCGGACAGGCTAATGCCTACGATGCTGGATAAAGACACGGCAAAGCTCGTCCAGGCAGAGATGGAAAAACACGGCGTTTCCTTCCGCTTCAACGAGGGAGTCAGCGAGATAATTGGAAGCCCCGTTAAGGCCGTGAAAGTTGGAGAGGAAGAGGTTCCAGCAGAGCTGGTTCTCGTCGCCACCGGTGTCAGGGCCAACGTTGACCTCGCCAAGAAAGCCGGCCTCGAGGTCAACAGGGGAATAGTTGTAAACGAGCACCTCCAGACGAGCGACCCGGATATTTACGCGATAGGCGACTGTGCTGAAGTCATTGATGCCGTAACGGGGAAGAGAACACTCAGCCAGCTTGGAACGAGCGCGGTTAGAATGGCTAAAATCGCGGCTGAACATATAGCCGGGAAGGACGTATCGTTTAAGCCCGTCTTCAACACCGCCATTACGGAGCTCTTTGGCCTCGAGATAGGCACCTTTGGAATAACGGAGGAGAGGGCAAAGAAGGAGGGCATCGAGGTAGCGGTCGGCAAGTTTAAAGGTTCGACAAGGCCCGAGTACTATCCGGGCGGAAAGCCGATAACGGTTAAGGTTATCTTTAGAAAGTCAGACAGGAGGCTCATCGGGGCCCAGGTAGTCGGTGGTGAGAGGGCCTGGGGCAGGATAATGACACTTTCAGCTCTGGCGCAGAAGAGGGCAACCGTTGAGGACGTGGTCTATCTTGAGACTGCCTACGCCCCACCGATAAGCCCGACGATTGATCCGATAACGGTCGCCGCGGAGATGGCTCTCAGAAGACTTCGCTGACCGTTTTTCCCGGAGTCCTTTTACTTTGACCTTTCAACGAAATCGCGTTCCCCGGAAGTCACCTGTTCGCCTGTGCGATGAATTTTCAGGCAAAAAGCTTTTATTCTGAAAATACGTTCACAATTAGCCAAACTAAGTGAACAAACATGATATTTCCGGTGGTAAAAATGAACGATGGGGCGGTGGAACGGGCCAGACGGATGCTGTCCAGAGGGGGAATCAGGCAGGTTCTATGCGCATTCACCGACGTCAGGGGTTACCTGCTGACCTTCTCCATTCCCGCCAGGGAGTTCATTGAGGGCAGCGTCTTTGAGGAGGGCATAGGCTTCGACGGTTCATCCGTCAGGGGGTTCGGGAGTATAGAGAGGAGTGACATGGTGTGGAAGCCCGATCCCACAACGCTGAGAATAATCCCCTGGACAGAGGGAATACACGCGAGTGCCATCATGTTCGGGGACGTTTACGAGGCCGGAGGTTCCGAGCGGGCGGATTCCGATCCGAGGGGTTTCGTCGCGAGGAGAATGGAGGAGAAGCTCAAAGGGAGCGGAAGATCGGCGGTGTTCGGGCCGGAGATAGAGTTCTTCGTCTTCGATGGCGTTGACATAAGGAACCTGGTATGGGACCCCTTCGTAACACCGAACGGAGGTGAAGGTGACTCCTGGGGTGCCCCCCGTGTCCTGCCGCGGAGCGGGGAGATATACGAACTGCCGATCATAAGGCCCAAGGAGGGCTATTTCAGGGCACCCCCCGAAGACAGGACCCTCGAGTACAGGAACGAGCTCGTCTATTACCTTGAAAGGATGGGCATTATCGTGGAGTACCACCACCATGAGGTGGCGACGGCGGGTCAGGTTGAACTCGACTTCAAACCCCTCGGTCTCGTGGATGTGGGCGATGCATTCTACATCTACAAGTTCGCGGCGAAGAACGTGGCCAGGAAACGCGGTCTTCTGGCAACGTTCATGCCGAAACCGATTTACATGGACAACGCCAGCGGCATGCACACCCACCAGAGCCTCTGGGACGGCAGACCCTTCGGGGGCACGAACCTCTTCGCGGATCCCGACGACGAGTACGGCCTGAGCCAGCTGGGGAGATACTACGTGGGCGGTCTACTTGAACACGCACCGGCCCTGACCGCACTCAATGCCCCAACCGTCAACTCTTACAAGAGGCTCGTACCCGGCTTCGAGGCCCCCATATACATAGCATGGAGCCCGAGCAACCGTTCGGCCCTGGTCAGGGTCCCCGCCTACTTCAGAAAGCCCTCGGCGATAAGGATAGAGTACCGGGGAGCGGACCCGAGTCAGAACCCCTACCTCGGGATATCGGCCCAGCTTGCCGCGGGACTGGACGGAATCAGGAGAAAGATAGACCCCGGCGATCCCGTGATGAAGGACATCTACCGGCTCTCCGAGAGGGAGAGGCGGGAACTTGGAATCGGAGAACTCCCAACGAGTCTCAAGGAGGCCCTTGAATACCTGGCCAGCGACGAGGTCATCCAGAGGGTTCTGGGAAGCCACGTCTACGATGCGTTCATGGAGCTGAAGACCGACGAGTGGAACCAGTACTCGCTCTACATAACCCCCTGGGAGTTCATGAAGTACTTCGACGTCTGAGAACCGCGGGGTTTTTATGTTTCCCAGCGATCATCACACCGATGAAGCGGAAGGTCAGCAGGCTGATGGCCTACATCCTGAGGCACTCCCCGGAAGAGTTTGGCCTGAAACCCGATGAGGAGGGCTTTGTCCCCCTGGAGGGGCTGGTGAGGGCCCTTAAATCCACATATCCCCGGGTAACCGAAGGGATCGTGAGGGAGATCGTTGCAAAAGACCCCAGGGGACGCTATGAGATAAGGGAAGACAGGATCCGCGCCCGCTACGGCCACAGCTATCCCGTGAGCCCTAACCACGAGGAGGACATAGAGTCAAGGATTCTGTACCACGGGACACCGAGGAGGAATCTGCACTCTATTCTCAAAGAAGGCCTGAAACCGATGAAGAGACAGTTCGTCCACCTGACCACAAGCAAAAGCGAGGCCATCGAAACCGGAAGGAGGCACGGAAGGGACGTTGTGCTTTTGATCGTTGACGTGGACTGTCTCAGGCGAAGGGGTCTGAGGGTTTACAGGGCCGGAAAGAACGTGAGGATAGTCAAGAGGGTTCCTCTCGAGTGCATCATTCGGGCAGTTTAAGGGCCAGGAAGAAGGCCAGTCCCAGGGGAATAAGAGTGCTGACGAAGTTGAGGGTGAAGCTTATACCCGAGAGGTAGCCGCCTATGAGGGGCCCAGCGACCCAGCCGAGGCTCATCATGGCGTTCAGGAGACCCATGCCCTGTGCCCTCTCGCTCACCCGGACGTTCCGGGCAACGTAGGTCGAGGTGGAGTTTATAGTCAGAACCCACTTTACTCCCGAGAGAAAGGCCACCCCAAAGACCAGCCAGATGTTTTTAATGATGGCGTAAAGCAGAAACGCCAGACCGTAGCCGGCTATCGCCACAAAGTAGAACCTTTTCGCCCCGTACTCGTCTATGAGCTTTCCGAGGAAGTAGCCCGTTAGGGCCGCTGCCAGGCTCTCGATACCGAAGATAACCCCAACGCTCCACTCACCGAAGGTCTCCCTGAAGTAAACGGCGGAAACGCTGTAGAACTGCCCGCTGGCCACCATGACGAGGAACACCGTGACGTAAAAGATACCCAGATGTCCGCGCATCAGTCTTCTGAAGGCCGAGCCTTTGACCGTCGCGCGCCAGCCTTCCCTCCCCTCCTGAACGAGGATCATGCCGAGGAGAGAACGCCTTCCGGCGGGGCGCTCGTGGATCAGCAGGATAGTACCCGCGGACAGGAACAGGAGAAACCCCGAGAGCAGGAAGAGTTTTCTAATCCCAAGGTACCCAACTATCAGAGAGCCCAGAAAGTTGCCCGCCATGTAGCCGGCGTTCTCTATCGAGTTGAAGAGGCCGAATATGGAACCCGCCCGGGTCGAGAGCTCTGAAATCAGAGCCGAGTGGGCGGGCATCATGGCCGAGCCAAAAATTCCCTGGAGGGTCCTGAGAAGCAGGACCTGGGCTGGAGAGTTTGAAAAGGACATCATCGCATAGAACAAACCCATCGAGGCGAGACCAAAGGCTATGAAGCCCTTTCTGTTGCCCGTTGAATCGGAGAGCCAGCCGAAGGGGTACTGGAAGATCGTTGACGTCAAATTGAAAGCGACACTGAGGAGTCCAACCATGAACATGCTCGCACCGAGGAGGCGCATGTACACGCCCAGGTACGGAAAGGCCATTCCGAAGGCGACGTTGGCGAGGAACATTGCCACAGCCAGGACCAGGACGTTTCTCCGCTTAACCTTAAGCCTCCTGTGCTTCCCTGCCTTCTCCCTGTGCCCCTGCAGCAGTGTATGTTCTCGTTTAAGTCCCCTCATCGCCCCGCCCTATGGAGGGTCACTTATAAAACTTCCCCAGGGTGTTAAGGGTGAAAACCATATGGGATATCCCATAATAACCCCCTCCTTTGGTGGGTGGAGGACCGGTATTGGCATCAACGAGTTCGAGCCATACCGTCCAGCGAGCGGAAGCCAGGGAGAGCGTCTACCCCTACGGTGAAATCTCAAGGGAGGGGGAGATACTCCAGTGTTTCTGGTTTTCATGTCACTTTAACCAAGAAAGAAAAAAGTCATCTCCCCCTGTCTGGATCAAGTGAATTGGGGCAGAAGTTCCCAATGCATGGGGGAAGTGAATCCTGACCGTCGTCTATTGTAGTGAAGTACATTGCCATTTCCACGTTGTTGCTGCTCGTGAGCTCAAGGTCCCTTTTGAGTATCGAGACATAATAAAGCTGGTTGGGAGCTCCCTCTCCTATGTCAATCCTGTACGTTGTGACTGATTGGGAGGCTGATAAGTAGCTGAACGTTATTGACAGTGCTCCGACACCTGGAAGCTTGCTCCAGAGCCAGTTGGCAGCGGAACCTCCCAGCGGAGTTGAATAAAACCTGTATCCTGAACTTCCCTGGAAATCAAAAACTATATTATCATAAATTCCCTCGCTTGTGGTCCTTACAACTTTCAATTTCGTTCCAATATTGGATGTGGGGAAGTGAGAACTGGGAAGGTAATCTGTCAGTAAGCGACCCCTGTTCAAATCGCTTTCCCCAACAGTGTGGTATCCACTCATCATAATTTCCAGGGGGTAAACCCCAGCAATGGGAATGCTAGTGTACTCCTTCCGCCATTTATCGTACACTGGAATGTTGTAAATAACAACCACGTACTTCAATGGAAGATTCAAGTACCTGTCCAGATAGCCATTTTCCGTAGCTATTTCTTGTTCTGGAGCGTAACTGACTTTTAATGTAGAGCCTGAATACGAACTTCCAAAGTCCAGAACGGGTATTCCGTCCACGCTCAGGCTCCACATTGATTTTGTGCTTGTTGTCAACTGGATTCCCCATGCAATCCCAAGAATGCCGATTTTCTTGTACCCCTCAGTCCTAACTTTCAGTCCCATGAAGGGAATCCATTCAGTGAATGTTTCTGAGTCCGCATAATATGAGTCCTTGAGGTACTCCCAGTTCTCGATTATGCAGTATCTGGCGTTGAGCTCTTCATATCCCCGGGGACAGGACGAGGTGCCTAAAAGCGAGCGCACTTTGTACTTCACCCTTGCCGTTACCGGAAGTCTCATTCTTGGTTTGGTCGAGGGTTCGGTGACTTCCTCTATTGGGAACATTCCCCTCAGTTCAAGGGGCTTTCCCGGCTGAACACTTTTTACGCCGATCTTTCCATCTTTTGTGAAGTATATTGCCAGTGGGGTTGGTAAAGTGTGCAAGTTCTCAGTGCTCATCACTTCATTCCATTTTTTGCCCTCTGTTCTCAGAGTTACGGAACCACTAAGGTGTCCCTGCTTGAGGATCTTTACCCCTCCCCCCGGAGAAGGCTGGAATATAAAGACTTTGGCATCTCCCTGGAGATAGGTTCTTTCGACACTCAGAAAGTCCGTTGCCGCCATGCCAATGGCAGAGGTTGACAACACGGCTATCAACAAAATTCCAATAATTCTGAGTTTTGTAATACCACTCATTGCAGTTTTCCGTAAGTTTTCGAGTCGCCCAACTTATAAAATTTATTGCCTGTAAGTTATCGGGGCATACACCCGGGTAATCCGCGAGAGCATCGTGAGAACCAATCGCGGTGCATCACGGTGGGGGAAAGCCAACAATGGCGGTTTGGAACAGGCCCACCAAAAGAAAAACCCAAAAACTGAAAAATTCGAGGGGAAGAAAATCAACCCATCTGTAGTGCCTGACCGCGAAGTTCACCGCGCTCGAAGCGGTAGGGGTCGTACCACTCAACGGGAAGGTCCGTCTTTCCCTTCGTGACGAGATCAGAGACCATCTCAGCAACGGCGGGGGCCATCATGAAGCCGTGCCCGGAGAAGCCTGCGGCAATGTAGTAGTCGCTCAGCTCCTCGATTTTGCCTATCGCCGGGTTACTGTCAGGGGTTTTGGCGTAGTGGCCGGCCCACGTCCTCAGGATCAGGAGCTCCCTCAAAGCGGGAATTATCTTGGTGAAGTAATAACTTACCTCGCGCATGAACTCGTAGGTCGGGTTCAGGTCGTAGGTCGGGCCCAGCTCGTAGCCAACGCCTCCGATTATCCCGCCATGGCTCGTCTGGGTCAGGTAAGCGTGGCCGTACTTGAACGAAATCACCATCGGCTTAACCGAGCCCTTCTTTATGGGCTGTGTAATTACCGCCTGGTGCTTGTAGGGCTCTATCGGTATCTTCGTCCTTATTCCGGCCATCGCGTTGATGAGCTTGGCCCAGGCGTTGGTGGCGTTGATGACGATGCCGGTCTTTATGACTCCTCCGCTCGTTTTCAGCCCTTTAATCTCGCCGTTCTCGATGATGAAGTCCTTCACTTCCGTGTACTCAACTAACTTAGCCCCGAATTCCTCGGCGTGAAGCGCAAAGGCCGCGGTTGAGTGGAAGGGGCTGGCCTTTCCGTCGGTCGGGTTCCATGAAGCTGCAACAACCTCGCTTATGTCCAAAAGCGGGACTATCTCTTTCGCCTCCTCCGGTGTTATGAGCCTCGTCGGAACGCCGAACTTGTTCTGTATCGCGATGTTCCTCTTGAAGGTCTCAACTTCCTCGTCGTCGTAGAGCAGGAAGAGGTAGCCGGTCTGGCTGAAGGGGAAGCCGTACTCCTCACTATAGCGCTTCCAGAGCTCGACCGACCTTTTCATAACCTGAACGTTCGCCTCGTCATTGAACTGCTGTCTAATCCCCGTTCCACAGCGGAAGGTCGAGCCCGAACCTATGAAGCGCTTCTCTATGACCGTAACCTCCTCCCCGCGCTTGGCAAGCTCATGGGCTATAGTAACGCCAACTATTCCCCCACCGATGACCGTTATCTCGCTCTTTTCGGGAAGGTTTCTCGTCGGCATCTTCACTCCCTCCCGGCGACAACCTTCATCTTGACGTTCTTTATGGGTGGCCTGGCCACGGGTATGTCGAGCCTGTCCATCGGCGTTCCGCTCCGCTGTGAGACAAGCAAAGCTCCGTTGAATAAGCAGAAGCGTCCCTGACAGAAGCCCATCGCGAGGTGCGTGAGTCTCTTTATAATCTGGAGATCGGTTATACCGCTCCTGACGACATCGTCAACCTTCTTCAGCGTAACGCCGCAGCCGCATAGCTGGACGTCCTCGGCGTTGAGGCCCTCAAGCGGGAGCTTTGGAATCGGTCTCGCTACCGGCTCGTATTCCTTCAGCTTTTCCTCGTAGATGCAGGGCTCCGCATCAAAGCCGAACTCCCTGAGGATGTGGGCCCCGACGAGCTTTCCTTCGATGTAGTTCGCGTGGTGGGGTTTTATGCTCACCGCGCTTCCCGCCACGTAGATTCCGTCCCTTATCCTGTGGTTAGAGTCTATGACCGGCCTGTAGTAGCCGCGCTTGAAGTAGAGCCTTCCGCCGGTCTGAGTGACGGGGTTTATGTCGGGAATCCTGCCATCGGCCATAATCACTGCGTCAACCTCGTAAACGTTGCCGTTCTCGTCTATGAGACGCTCGACCTTATCGGTACCCTCGACGCGCTTTGGATTTGGAACGACGATGTAGTCAATTCCCCAGCGGTCGAGTTCAGCGGTTATCTCCTCCGGGAAGGCCCCAACGACGGCGACCTTCCTTCCGGGAGCAACACCCCAGACGTTGATGACCTCGAGGGCATCGCTCCTCCTGAAGACTCCGGGATAATCGTTGTTCTCGAAGAGCATTATCGAATCAACGGATCCAGTTGCCAAAACGACTCTCTTCGCCATGAACTCTATAAGCTGGTCGTTTCTAACGGCAGGAACGAGGAAGTACTCGCCCTTGTCAAAGACGCCGAGTGCAGTCGTTTTGAGGAAGACCCTGACGTTCTCGGGAAAGTTTGTGAGCTTTTCTATAGCCTCCCTCGGGTTTCCGAAGCCCTCCTGCTCAACCCCCTTAAGCCACATATCCCCTCCGAGCCAATCCTTCTCCTCGATGAGCGCAACGGTGAGCTTTCCACCGATATCCTCAACGACGCCGAGGCCAGCCGGTCCCGCTCCGATGACGGCAACATCAACCACGTACCTTAAAAGGGGCTTGTCCTCGTCTATCTCCACCTGCTCCTGAAACTCGTCGTAGGTCTGCCTTTCAATTCTCATTCCGTCCCTGAGCTTGAGCTTCCTGCCGTTGACGTTCTTAACGCCGTTTACCTTGACGGGAACCGGGCCGAAGGTGAAGGCTCCCCGTTTTCTTCCCTCCGTGCTCGTGGTGAGCCAGTAAACGCCGTTGGCGAGCATAGCAACGGGGAACTTCTCGCCTTCGTAAGCCTCGTAGGGCTTTCCTTCAAAATAAATCGTGATCCTCCTAGAAGGGTCCTTCTCGGTAAGGTCGAGGGGTCTCATGCTCTCACCTCGAAAATTCAACCGGCGATTCCTTCTATTCGCCGATGCTTATAAACGTTGAGATGAACATGGAAGGGCGGCTCCGACGATGGGGGATTGAAAAAGGAAAGAGGAGGGCGGCGTGAAAATCCAGACACGGGACTATGCAATGCCCTTCGCCATGATGAACTCGGCGACGTTCTCGACCTGGCTCTTGGCCCTGGTCTCGGCGAGGCTCTTCCTTCCGGTCTCGATGGGAACTTTCCTGAATAGCTCCTCGTGGAGCTTCACAACGTCCTCAGGCGGCTTGGTGAGCAGGCTGACCAGTATCACGACGAATAGCGTAATGAAGAAGTTTATGAAGAACACCGGAACGCCGTTGAAAATGGCTCCTATCTTTCCGAAGATCCCGGGCGCGTTGGGGTTGAATGCCCAGCCGTAGATCTTCGCCTCCAGGAGAACCTCGCTGATTAATCCGTAGGCCATTCCGACTATCGCTCCCTCCTTGGTGAGCCTCTTCCACCAGAGACTGAGCACCAGCACGGGACCAAAGCCGACTGCCAGGCCACCCCAGGCCGTCGCGACCATCTCGTAAACGACCTTGTTGCCGGTCAGGGCGAACCAGAGGCCGACGATGGCAACGCCCAGGACGACGACCCTTGATATGTTGACCATCTGCCTCTTGCCGACGTCCTCTCCGAGAACCTTGTGGTAGAGATCCCTCGCTATAGCTGAGGAAGCCACGAGGAGCTGAGAATCCGCTGTACTCATGACGGCCGAGATGATTCCCGCTATAACGAAGCCGGCCAGCCAGCCGGGCATCAGCTCAACGGCCATCGCCGGAATAACCTTCTCCGGGTCACTGAGGTGGAGCATTCCGGCCGCGTACATGGCGAAGCCGAGGAAACCCGCGAAGAAGGCTCCCCAGAGGACGAGTATCGTCCAGGTACCGCTTATGAAGATTCCGGGCCTTCTAAGCTTCCTAGGGTCCTCAACGCTCATGTAGCGCGTAACTATGTGGGGCTGACCGAGGTAGCCGACTATCCACGAGGCGTAGCCTATCGCAAAGATTATCGCCGCCCAGCCCCTCGCCCCACCGAATGGATCCAGCTTCGTCGGGTCTACCTGGGCTATTATTTCCGTCGCCCTATCAAGGCCCCCTATCCTTGAAAGCGCCAGGAACGGGACTACTATGAGGGTCAGCAGCATGAAGAGGGCCTGCACAACGTCCGTCCAGACGACGGCGAAGAAGCCACCGGTGATAACGTAGGCGGTAAGGATTATCACCGTGAGAATTATACCCGTGTTGTCGCTTACGCCGAAGCCTTCAGCGAATGTCTTTCCTCCGGCGGTGAACTGTGCAGCAACGTAGGCCGTCATAAAGATGATGATTATCAGCGCGCTGAGGATCCTTATCAGCTTGGTGTTGTCCTTGAGCCGGGCCTCAAGATAATCCGGGACTGTTATCGCCCTGAACTTGCCGGCGTAGATCCTGAGCCTCGGGCCGATGAGGATGTAGTCGGCGAGTGTACCGAAGAGACAGCCGACAGCCGCCCAGAAGGCACCGAGCCCGGTTTTGAAGGCGCTTCCTGGATAACCAAGCATTAGCCATCCGGAAAAATCGCTTGCCTTGTCCGAGAGGGTCGCCGCTAAAACGTGAACCTTCCTGCCACCGACGAAGTACTGGTCCTCGGTCTTTGTGTAGCGGTTGGCCCACCAGCCTATGTAAGCTAAGAGGGCGAGGTACACCAGAAAACCGAAGAGTATACCCGTGTTCATGCCTTACCCTCCCTCTTCAGCTCTTCCAGGAGGTCCTCATCGTAGGCCAAAATCTCGTCGTCAACGTAGTACTCTTTGCCAGTTATCTTGTCCCAGAACCCGTAGAGAACCATTGTTAAAATACCCAGAAGCGTTGGAACCAGCAACAATGCCCACGCCTCTGCACTGAGCCCCATCGACGATCACCCCTTTACAGTGATGCCTGTAAATTGGCATCAATATACTGCTATGTCTCCGAAAGGATATAAAGGTATTGGTTCCAAAGATCCAAACGATTGATTCCAAGATCCCGGAATCAACGGAAAAAGCTCCTAGGGGATCGCGATGAAGGTCAGCGTTATGAGACCGATATTCAAACCCGATGAGGGGAATCCGGAGTTCGTGTTATATCCCTATCACATCTTCCACCTTCGGCTCTTCTACAGGCGCCTCGGAAAGAGCGACAGGGTCTTCGACTACTTCGCCTACGTTGACCTCTACCGCCTTGGAGCAGAGAGGGGAGACGACTTCATAGACCTCTACGAGTGGGACGTCGAGGAGAAGAAGGTCATGGAGCCACTGGTCGACTACGAGGAGGCCGAGAAGAAGGCCATTGAGAGCGCCATAATCTGGGGGAACTCCCGCGTGATCTCGTGGTGGCTGCCAAGGATAGAGGTGGTCAGGCACGAGCGGGCCTACAAGGTCTTCTGGATATACGAGAAGGACGGCGAGAAACTCATAATGGACAGCCTCGACGGGAAGGAGTACTCATTAAGCGCAATGATAGGCAGGAACGGGAGGAGATGTAAAGGGCCCTTCTGCCGCTAACGGGCGTGGATCTCCACTATGTCTCCATCTTCCAAAACGTGATCCGCCCCAACCCTTTGACCGGGGAACTTGACGCTCTTACCCCAGACTCTAGCATAGCGGAAGTTCCTGGCGAAGTCCTTGTGGATTCTTTCCGCCAGATCCATAACGGTTGAGCCCTTTTTGAGGGCAACTGGAGGATAGGCAGGCTCCTCTCCGGGGCTCTTCGTGAAGACGCGGATTATTCCGGCCAGCTCGTAGAGCTCGTCCTTCAGCTTATCCAGCTGTATCTTTCTCTTCGCCGAGACGGGGATTATCTTGAAGCGGTCGCCGTAGGCTTTAACCAGCTTCTCATAGTTTTCTTTACTGCCAGGAGCGTCGCCCTTGTTGGCTATTATTATCGCCCTCCTCCAGACGAGGCTCTCATCGAGTGCATCGGCGAACTCCTCGAGGGTTACGGGCTCCTTCACGGTTATTTCCGCCGAGTGAATCCTCTCCTCCCGGAGCATCTTCATGATCTCACTTATGTCGCCCCGGATGTTCTCCTGGCCGTTGATGACTATTCCGCCCATCGCCGTCCTCTTTATCTCGACCCTCGGCTTCCTCCTGTTGAGCTTTATCCCGGCCCTCTCGAACTCCCTCAGGAGGATTTCCATCTGCTTTATTGGATCCCGGGAGAGGTCCACAACGATGGCTATGGCATCGGCGTTCCTTATGACGCTCAACAACTGGGGCCCCATTCCCTTACCGAGGGCGGCACCTTCAACCAGCCCAGGAACCTCGACGAGCTGAATCTGAACGTCCCTGTGGTGCATCATCCCCGGGATCGGCTGGACAGTGGTGAAGGCATAGTCCGCCACGTCTGCATCGACGTTCGTTAGGGCCCTCATGAGGGAGCTCTTACCGACGTTTGGCAAACCCGCGAGAACTATCTGGGCAGCACCCTCCTTCCTGACGGCTATCGACGGGCCACCGCCGCCCTTCTTCATCTGCCTCTGCTTCTCCAGCTCCTTTCGGAGTTCGGCGAGCTTTCGCTTTATCTGGAGGCGGAGTTTTTCGGTCCCCTTGTGCTTCGGAACCGTGGCGTACATCTTTTCGAGGGCGCGAATCTTCTCGGGAATTGTCCTGGCGTTTCTGTACTCCTCCTCCGCCGCCAGGTATTCCGCCGTCACGTTCGTTGGCATTGCTGATCCCCCTGAGGGCTCTCCGTCCTATGGTGGCCGGGAGTTTTATAAACGTAGCGGGCATCGGCAGGTTTATATAAGCCCTCGAAAATTTTTTACAGGCGGTGATGTCCATGCGAACGACCCTGGATGACGTCGACAGGAAAATACTCGCAATACTCCAGAAGAACAGCAGAACGCCGCTGAGGGAGATCTCCAGGGAGGTCGGCCTGGCGGAATCCACGGTTTACGAGAGGATAAAAAAGCTCAAGGAGAGGGGCATAATCCGAAAGTTCACCGTGGTGCTTGATCCCGAGGCCCTCGGTTTCAACGTGCTGGCATTCATACTCATCAAATCCCGGGCGGGAATGTACTCCAGAGTGGCGGAGGAGCTCTCCAAGTACCCGGAGATAGTCGAGATATACGAGACGACGGGGGACTACGACATGATCGTGAAGATAAGAACCAGGGGGAGCGATGAACTCAACGAGTTTCTCGACAGAATGGGAAACGTTGACGGTGTCGTAGCGACCCACACAATGGTCGTCCTCAAGGTCCACAAGGAGACGACCGAGCTTCCCATCTGACCATTTTTGTCCAGAAAGGGTTATAAGTGGCTTTTTCTATTTCCCTTTGAACGTTATCACGGGGGTGTTGTTATGAAGGTGCTGTTTCTGAGTGCCGATGGCTTTGAGGACGTCGAGCTGATCTACCCGCTCCACCGCCTTAAAGAGGAGGGACACGATGTCTACGTGGCGAGCTTCAATCGCGGGAAGATAACAGGCAAGCACGGCTATTCGGTGAACGTTGATCTGACCTTTGAAGAGGCCGATCCCGACGAGTTCGACGCCCTTGTTCTCCCCGGAGGGAAGGCCCCCGAGAGGGTCAGACTCAACGGCGACGCCGTGAGGATAACGAAGAAGATGTTCGAAGACGGAAAGCCGGTAGCGAGCATCTGCCACGGACCGCAGATACTCATCTCGGCAGGAGTTTTGAAGGGCAGGAAGGGAACCAGCGTGATAACCATCCGCGACGACGTGAGGAACGCAGGAGCCGAATGGGTTGATGCCGAGGTAGTTGTCGACGGAAACTGGGTCAGTTCAAGGCATCCGGGAGATTTACACGCCTGGATGCGCGAGTTTGTGAGGCTCCTCCGCTGAGCCTCTTCCAGCGTTTTTATCGACATATAAGGCCCCAATAACTAATCATAAGCGTAAGCCTTATACGGGGAAGCGAGTATAAGGAGCGGTGAGGGCATGAGGCGCGGCGGGATTGTTCCCTTTTTGGGGGGCGTCATTTTGGCCGTCGTTCTCATCGGGTCCATAGCGGCGGTTCTCTACATTGGCCATAGGCACAAGAAGGACGCCGGCCCGGTGAGGGAGATTGGAACCTTCAACGCCAGCGAGATCCTCGTCAAGGCCGTCGTCGGGGACGTGAGAATCGTGAGCGCGAACGTGAGCGGTGTTGTCGTGAAGAGCAACCTCCCGATAAAGGCAGTCCCCTCAGGAGGAAGCCTGACGGTCTACTGCCCAGCGAAGAAAATCCCCGGCCTCGGGGAAAGAAGCGCATGCAACGGCTACCGGAACGGCATGGTGGTCATCGGGGTGGGGAGCAAGCTGGACGAGGTCTCAGTCCGCAAGACCGTCGGTGATGTTGAGGTAAAAGCAAACACTTCTAAGCTCATCATTGAGGACGTGGTTGGGGACGTCAGGGCCGATGCCCCCACGGGGTGCATGCTAACGAAAGTTGTCGGCGACGTCTCGATAAGGGCAGAAGGAGACGTAAGGATGAACAACATTGTGGGGGACGTCAGGATAGCGGTTCCTGCAGACTTCTCGGTCCAGCTGAGCGTTGAGAACGTTATGGGCGATGTTGAGAACGACCACCGCGGCATGGGAAGGACAATTCACATAGAGGTCTCCCACGTCATCGGGGACGTCCGGGTGGAATGATTTTTAAGCCCCCACCCAATTTTCCGCAGGTGAGAGAATGGCAAAGAGGCTGGTGAGATCCAAAAAGAATAGAATCCTGCTCGGCGTCCTAGGAGGCCTGGGGGAGCACCTTGACTTGGACCCCACCCTCGTGAGGCTGCTCTTCATAATCCTTCTCGCCCTCAACCCGGTAACGATGACGCTGCTCTACTTCATCGCGGCCATGATAATCCCGGCAGAGGAAGGAGAAATCGGGGAAGAAACGCTAACGGAGAAGGCCGAGAACGTACTTCGGGAGACCGGTGACAGGCTGGGCGAAATTTTCTCGGGAAGCGAGAACAACAAAGCTGTGGCACTCGTCCTCCTGCTCGTCGGGGCGGTTCTCCTCGTCGGTCCTTTCGCCCCCTTCCTGATGCCCGCGGTCGATTTCAGAACGCTAACCGCGGTCGCCTTCCTGGTTGCGGGAACTGTCCTTCTCGTTAAGGGGGAGTAAGCTATCGGTGGTGGGAATGAAGAGGTTCAAACTGCTGAGGGCCTTCATCCTTGGCCCTCTCCTCGAGGCAACGGTTCCGAAACCCGGCAACGTCAACCGATACCGCGACTTCGATGACCTAACCTTTTACAACTTCCTCTTTGCCGATACAGCGGTCATCGGCGTCTACTACGAGGCAGTAAAGACGGCGGAACTCCTCAGGAAGGGGGTTCTGGAGTTCAGGGAAGCCGGGATAGGCGAGCTTATACAAAGGGCCGTCAGGGAATCCCGGGAGAGTCAGGACGCCAATCCCAACTTCGGGGTCATAACGCTCTCGATCCCGCTCATCATGGGGATGGTCCTGGGCAGGAACATTCTCGACGCGAGGGAGAAGGCAAAGCTGTTGATAGAGGAGTCGACGGTAAGGGACAGCATGGAGTTCTACCGCGCGATAAGGATAGCGAACCCCAAGGGAATCCCTGGCGGAGTGAAGTACGACGTTTACAGCGATGACTCCTTCAGGGAGCTTTTCCAGGACGGGATAAACCTCGCCAGGCTCGCCGAGATGAGCTGCGAGCGGGAGCTTATCTTCTGCGAGTGGCTGAGCGGCTATGAACTAACCTATAGGACCTTCGGCAGGCTCTACGAGCTGATAAAGGAACTCCCCCTTGAGGATGCCGTCGTGAGGGCTTTCATCGAGCTTTTAGCGGAGAAGGAGGACACACTGATAGCCAGAAAGGCGGGAAGGAAAGAGGCGGAGCTGGTGAAGGAGAAAGCGGAGGAGGTACTCAAGGGAAGGCTCTCCCTGGAGGAGTTCGATTCCTTCATGCGGGAGAAAGGTGATTTAAGGAACCCCGGCAGCTTAGCGGACATCATGGCAGTCTCTTTAAGCCTGCTCGTCCTCCGGGGGCTTAGGATGCAAATCAAAAACGGGAAGGCCTGGGGGATCATAGGACGACCTTAAACCTCTTCGCGCCGCCGGGACCAAAGCCGATTGCCTTACTGTCTATGACAAGGGCATCTTTCCCGAGTTCCTCAAGGAGCCTCACCCTGAGGCCGGAAAGCTCTAAAACATCCTCGTCCCCGCCAAACTCCTCCATTACCTGCTCCTTGAGGAACTCGTAGGCCTCCTTTCCCATGAGAACGAGATCCGGCTCAAAGCCGTCGAGCTTAAGCTCGTTCGCCTTCTCCTCAACCGAACTCAGAATCCTTATGAGGTCGCCGCGCATTTTGGACACCGGAGGGGATAGGGAGGGGGAGTTAAAAAGCCTTGCTCAGCCGAGGAGAAGGGCTCCACGTAGGGCCTGATGACGTCGCCGCTTCCCATCGCCATGAAGACCCTGAGGAGCCCCTTTCCCTTTACCTCCGAGATCTCGACGTAGAGGTACTGGTCACCCTTCCGGTAGAGTCCGACCTCTAGGGGCTTGAAGCAGTCGTTTTCCTTGGGAGTCCTCCGGGGCTGAACCTCTTCAAAGCCGGCATCCTTTATGGACGCTTTAAGGGCCTCAATTAGGTTCTCACTTCCGCGGGAGCAGGTGGCTGTGATATTTGTCACCCTGCCGCCCTTTATACCGCCAGTCTTCAGGAAATCGGTCCCGTTGCCGATGGGGATGTTCTCGTAGACGGTCCAGCTTGAGTTCTCGACCGGGACAACGTAGCTTGCCAGATAGACCTTGCCAGCCGGGAGTTCCGCTGACCTCTCCCAGGGCATCCCGGGCTGAATTTGCCCTTTTACGTATCACCAGCAAGCACGCGGGGAGGCTTCATACCATCTCCCCCCGGCCACTCGAACCACAGCAACTTGCCGTAGCTCTTCACATTCTTGAGGTCAACCTTCGGGGTTATCTCAATGTCCTTGCCGCAGACTTCCCTTCCGGCCCCATCTTTTATCCACCATCCGACGACCCCGTTTGTCGGCTCAAAGCTTGTGTTTGAGATTGGGGTACAGGAGGGGACTTCGGGTTTCTTGGGTTCGGTCTGGCTTAAGCCCTGGAGCTCGGTTCCCGATGGTGAATGGTTTTCCACGGTAGTTTTTTTCCAGGTGTCTCCTCTAAAGTGGAGGGCCGCCACCCCAGGGAGGAGGGCGAGAACCAGAAGGGCGACAAGGATCCGGGCTTTTTTCATGGACACTACCTCAAGAGCATTATCCAATTTTCAACAGGGTTGATTAGTGGAAGTGATCTCACTTTACCAATGCTGTCTAACAGTATCCACGCCTTCCTGGGTTTGCAGGAATTGCACCTGAAAATTTGGAAACCTATGGAGTTCCCGAATTGCAAGTTTCTGGACGACTCCCAGAATGCCCTTCCCGCTACTCTCCCCTGCATTGGCCGGCGTCGGGATCACGATACGCACCTGCGGTAGGGGACTGCACTACGGGCTTGAGTTTCATGATATTTAAGGGTTTCCCTATCGTTCGAAGTGATAACCGTGTTATGAAAGAATTACACAACTCCAACTTTGAGGGGTTGTTCAGGATTTAGATAATCCATGGTTTAAAAACCTAAAACGGGGGGTCAGAGGCCGAAGGCCCCCTTTATCCCGTTGATTATCATCTGCACTGCCATCGAAGTGAGTATTAGACCCATCATCCTCGTCATCACCTTGATGCCGACCCTTCCAAGTTTCCTCTGTATCCTGTTCGAGGAGCAGAGGATCAGCCAGACGGTCAGGCCTATCGCGACGATGCTCGCCAGGACTGTGGCCTTCTCCGGAAGGCTTGTACTCCTGGCCATGTAGAGGATCACCGTCGTTATCGCACCCGGACCGGAGATGAGCGGTATGGCCAGGGGTATTATCGCCACCTCCTCGAGGGTAACGACGTCCTCGCTGAACTCCGCGGTCTCCTCCCGACTTATCTTAACCGTCGAGAGTTTGCCCGATAGCATCTCCATGGCCATCTTGAAGAGCAGTATGCCACCGGCTATGGCGAAGGCATCCAGGCTGAAGCCGAAGAACCTGAATATCCACTCTCCTATGAGGGCGAAGGTGACGAGGGTTACCACCACGGTTATCGAGGTCTTGGTCGCTATCTCCCGCCGCTCCCGAAAGCCGAGGTCGTGGGTGACGCTGAGAAACACCGGGACGGCCCCGATGGGGTTTGTTATCGCGAAGAGACCACCGTAAAGGAGCACGAAGTACTTGAGGTACTCGATCACGGGATCACCGGGAAAAATTGGGGGAGGAAGTTAAAAACCTACTCCCCGGGAATGATCTCGAAGGAGTAGGTCAGCTCTGCCCCGCTCAGCTTCACCTGGGCGCTCGCCGAACAGTACTTGTCCTGGCTCAGCTCTATGGCCCTCCTGACCTTCTCCTCCCTCACGTTGCCCCTGACGACGTAGTGCAGGTGAATGCGCTCGTAGACCTTTGGATGCTCCTCCCGGCGCTCACCGCTTATGCGAACCTCGAGACCCCTTATGGGCTCGCGCATCTTTTGCAGTATCATGACCACGTCGTAGGCTGTGCACCCGGCGACGCTCAAAAGAAGGAGCTTCATAGGGCTTATGCCACCCTCACCGAGGATGACGGAACAGCTGTCACTCTCTATCCTCCCGATGAACTGATAGTCTTTGAACCACTCAACCTTCCCCCTCACAGGTTCGGCCATGTTAACCACCACTCACCCTCTGGCAAGACCTTTAAAGGGGTTTCCCGAAGGGGGTTCCATGTACATCCGCCCCTTCGATCCCTGGAAAGCGAAGCTCTGCACATGCCCCTTCAAGTACACGCTGAATGTTTACACTGGCTGCGATCATGCGTGCCTCTACTGTTACATAACGGGCTACATCCCCAACGCCTTTCGGGTTCGGACCAAGGAGAACCTCCTGCCAAAGCTGGAGAGGGAACTCAGGAAGTTCGACAAACGCTACATCATAGCCCTCTCCTACTCCTCGGATCCATATCCCACGGTCGAGCGCGAGCTGGGTATAACGAGGAGGGTGCTGGAGCTCTTCAGAAGATACGACATCCGGTGTATGCTCCTCACGAAATCCGACATCTTCGAGCGCGATCTCGATATACTGAGCGAGATGAAGTGCGCCGTTGGAATAACCGTAACCACCGTGGACGGGAGAAAGGCGAAGCTCCTTGAACCAAACGCACCATCTCCGGGGGCCAGGATCCGGGCGCTTAGAAAGGCAAAGAAGAGCGGAATCCCGGTTTACGCGCGCATAGACCCGATAATCCCTTTTTACACCTGGGAGGACTTTGATGAGACGCTTGACGCCCTGAGCTTCGTTGACCACGTGACGGTATCAACCCTCAAGCTGAGACCCGATTCAAAGAGAAGGATGTCCGCAAAGTTCCCGGAGCTGATGGAAAGGCTGTGGCCCCTCTACGAGAGGGGGGAGAGGGTGGGCGGATACCACTACCTGCCGCGGGAGTTCAGGCTCAAAATACTGAGGGAGGCGGAGAGAAAGATTTTGGAGAAGGGAATCACCTTTGGGTCGTGTCGAGAGGGTTATCGTTCGTTTCCAAGCTGTGATGGTTCTCATCTTGTTCCCCCGTAGAGCCGAGTAGCTCCTCCCTGACCCTAGCCTCCACCTCGATTCGCTCGAGTTCGAGCTTCTTCATTCTGTACTCGAGGGCGGCCTTAACGAAGGCCTCGTAGAGCCTCCCCATCTCGGGAAGGTACTCCGGCTGCCACTGAACGCCAACCACGAAGTTCTCCCCCTCAGGGGACTCGATGGCCTCTATCAGCCCGTCAACGGCAAAGGCCGCGGGTCTCAGTCCCTCGCCAACCCTCTTTACGGCCTGGTGATGAAAGCTGTTGACCCTGAGGTGGACCTCGTTGGTTCCGTCGATGTCGAGCTCTTCCTTAAGTATACCGTAGAGCCTTGAGCTGGTTTTTATCCTTATTCCGTGGACGCGCTGGGCAGGGCCTATCAGCTTCAGATCCCAGTCGTGCTTTATTGCCTTCGGGATCTCCCCTATGTCCTGGTAGAGTGTTCCCCCCAGGGCGACGTTGATGACCTGCATTCCCCTGGCAACGCCGAGGATGGGGACGCCTCTCTCGATGGCCCCCCTTATGAGGCCTATCTCGAACCCGTCCCTGAAAACGTCAACGGACTGTATTGACCTCGAAGGGTCCTCACCGTAGAAGTGGGGATGGACGTCCGGACCCTCGATGAGAAGCAACCCGTCGGCGTTCTCAAGCACCTCTCCGGGCGAGGAGTCGAAGCTGAACACCGCGGGTATGCCGCCGGCAGCCACAACGCGCTCAATGTGGGCTCTGTCCAGGAAGAGGCCCCCCTTCGAGTAGTTAACCTGGCCGATGATTGCTATGAGTGGTTTCACAGTCACCACCGGAGAAAAATGAATGACTGGGGTAAAAACCTTTCGGATAAGGGATCAGCCCTTCAGGGCCCGTATCTCCTCCTCGATGACCTCGGCAAGCCTTCTGACGCCCTCGCGTATCTTCTCCTCCGGAACGTAGGTGAAGTTGAGCCTCATGGTGTTCTTGACGTCGCGGTGGGCGAAGAAGGCCTCACCCGGCACGTAGGCGACACCCTTTGACACCGCCTTCTGGAGCATGACCTTCGTGTCTATGCCCTCGGGCAGAGTAACCCAGATGAACATTCCACCGTCGGGCCGGGTCCACTCTACACCCTCCGGCATGAACTCCTCGAGGGCCTTCAGCATAGCGTCCCGGCGTGGCCTGTAGAACTCGATTATCCTCGGGATGTGTTCGTCGAGGTAGCCGTTCTCGACGTACTTCCAGGCTATGGCCTGTCCGAGGGTGTTGGCGCAGAGGTCTATGCTCTGTTTCGCTATCTCCATCTTCCTGATGAATTGCGGCTGGGCGACCACCCATCCGAGGCGCAGGCCGGGAGCCAGTATCTTGGAGAAGGTTCCCAGGTAGATGACCCTGCCGGTATCGTCGAAGTGCTTAACGGGTGGAACCGGCTCCCCAGAGTAGCGAAGCTCCGTGTAGGGGCTGTCCTCGACGATTAGGAAGTCGTACTCATCAGCGAGTTCGACGAGGCGCTTCCTCCTGTCAGCGCTCATCGTTACTCCCATCGGGTTCTGGAAGGTCGAGACGGTGTAGACGAACTTAATTTTCTTCCCCTGTGCCTTAAGCTCCCTCAGCTTTTCCTCAAGGAGGTCAACGCGCATTCCGTCGTGGTCCATGGGTATGCTGATGAACTCCGGATCGTAGTATTTGAATGCCTGGAGGGCCGCGAGGTAAGTCGGCCCCTCAACAACGACGAGGTCACCGGGGTTGATGAAAACCCTCCCTATGAGGTCGAGGGCCTGCTGGCTTCCCGCGACTATCATTATCTCAACCTTGCTCATCGGAATGCCGTAGCGCCTCTCCATCCACCTGGCGAGGGCGAGGCGGAGGGGTGTGAAGCCCTTGGTAGTGCCGTACTGGAGTGCCTTGTCGGCGTGTTTCTCAAGGACCTCCCGGGTTATCTCCTTTATCTGCTCCACCGGAAAGGTCTCAGGTGCGGGAAGTCCGCCGGCCAGCGAAATGATGTCCGATGTCTCGACGAGTTTGAGAAGCTCCCTGATCTCCGAGGCCTTCATTGCACGGGCCTTCTCCGAGAAGTACTTCTCGTATTCAAGCGAAGCGGAACCCAGCTTGCGCATGAGCTTGTCCTCCATCTCTTTCCCCCCATGAATGAACAGTTCTGAGCACGTAACCAACTCTATACACGAAGAGTTAGCGGCAATCGGTTATAAACCTTTCCACAATGGTCGTTGGAAGGGTTTACAATAGTAAAAATTTATCCGGAGAAGGTTTTCAAAGACCGCCGGACATAATACGACGGGAAAAGCTATAAACCATGTTCTCCAGACTGAGGTTTAAACGGGGTGATCTCATGCCGGTTGTGAAGGAAGTGCTCGAGATAGCGGAGAAGATAAGGAACATGGAGATCAGGGGGGCGGGGGCTATAGCCAGGGCCGCGGCAAGGGCCCTCCAGATACAGGCGGAGAAGAGCCAGGCAAAGACCGTTGACGAGTTCTGGGAGGAGATGAAGCAGGCGGCGAAGATACTCTACGAGACAAGACCGACGGCCGTGTCTCTCCCCAATGCACTCCGCTACGTAATGCATCGCGGGAAGGTGGCCTACTCAAGCGGCGCCGACCTGGAGGAACTCAGATACATAATAATAACGGCCGCCAAGGAGTTCATCCATAACTCCGAGAAGGCGGTTGAGAGGATAGGCGAGATAGGGGCAAAGAGGATAGAAGACGGCGACGTAATAATGACCCACTGCCACAGCAAAGCGGCCACGAGCGTCATGAAGAAGGCCTTTGACCAGGGCAAGGACATAAAGGTAATCGTTACCGAGACGAGGCCCAGATGGCAGGGGAAGATCACCGCGAGGGAGCTGGCCGAATACGGCATCCCCGTCATCTACGTAGTTGACAGCGCGGCGAGGCACTACATGAAGATGACAGACAAGGTCGTGATGGGAGCCGACAGCATAACCGTCAACGGCGCGGTCATAAACAAGATCGGAACGGCCCTCATAGCGCTCGCCGCAAAGGAACACCGCGTCTGGACGATGATAGCGGCCGAGACCTACAAGTTCCATCCGGAGACGATGCTCGGCCAGCTCGTCGAGATAGAGATGCGCGACCCGACGGAGGTTATCCCTGAGGAGGAACTAAAGACCTGGCCGAAGAACATAGAGGTCTGGAACCCGGCCTTCGACGTCACTCCTCCCGAGTACGTTGACGTCATAATCACAGAACGAGGAGTCATTCCGCCGAGTGCGGCGATAGATATCCTCAAGGAGGAATTTGGCTGGGCCCTCAAGTACACCGAGCCCTGGGAGGACTGAGACCTTTTCCTTTTCTATTCCTGTTTCAATCACCTGAAATGAAAGGCCTTATTCTCCGATGACCCCCGCGGTGAAGGCTTTCGCGTAGGCCTTCACGATTTTCTCGTCGCCCATTATCATAAGAACCCTGACGAGATCCATGCCTTTGACTTCAGAGAATTCCACGTAAAGGTACTGGTCACCCCTGCGGTAGAGCTTGACGCTGAGCGGCTTGAAATACTCGTTTTCAGTCGGTCTTTTCTCCAGGATTACCTCCTCAAATCCCTTAACCTTTATGGCCTTCTCGAGCTCCCCGACCACCTTCTTCATCTGGCAGGTACACCCCACTCTAACGTCTTCGAACTCCACCGGGCCGCCCCAAGATATTGAACGGTAAATCCTGAATTCTACCCTCCGTGTGGGAATAACGTAGTAAGCAAAGTATACCCTGCCCTGCGGCACTTGGAAACCCGTTATCTCCTGTGGGGTCACCTCCCGCGGCCCGTTGCAGTCCACATGATTCATCACAGGCCACCGAAGTATGTAACCTTCTTTCTCAAGCTCAACTATACCGCTTTTTCCCTGGAGCACGCAGGGTGGTTTAATGCCGAGCTCCTCCGTCCAGTTGTTCTCCTCAGTGAAGATCGGGGAGCCTCCCCCCGGAGGCCTTCCATTCATAGCCTCCCCCTTCAGGTACATTTCCGCAAAATGCACCGCCGTGCCGTCGGACTTGTACTCCACGATATCAACCACTCCTTCGTCTGCAAACATCACGTGAATTGCGGAACATTCAATCCTTACCTCCGACTTCTCCAAAAGACAATTTTTTTGGCCCCATTCTTCCCTCACAACATAAAAAAGCAACAATATGATAATGAGTCCCGTAAAGAAAGGAAGAAAAGATCTGAGCCTCATCAGGAACCCTCCAGTACTGGTTGAGAAGTTGGACACACTCCCCCAGGAGAGCATAGCTGTATCGGTTTTACTGTGCCCACCCATGCATACACCATATTCCCTGCTTCGAACAGTATCCACGCTCTGGGGTCATCTTTCCAGGTGGTGTGAACATAGACGTATTTTTTGCCATCGCTGTATGTGCGATATCCAACAAACGTTGTTACATGACCCCCGCGGTGAAGGCTTTCGCGTAGGCCTTCACGATTTTCTCGTCGCCCATTATCATAAGAACCCTGACGAGATCCATGTCCTTGACCTCTGAGAATTCGACGTAGAGATACTGGTCACCATTGTGATAGAGTTTGACACTGAGCGGATTGAAACACTTGTTTTCTCTGGGTGTGGCCCAAGGCTCGGTCTCTTCGAAGCCTTTTACCTTGACAAGAGTATTGAACCTCCATATTACTCTCTCGATGGGGCATGTACATGCCGCGT
>NZ_JALUYR010000061.1 GCF_027012695.1 Thermococcus sp. | reverse complement strand
GACTTAAGTGACATAAACCTTGGGACACCAATAGCGATCAAGGCATACTTAAACCAGCTGAAAGAACCGGTGATGTACGTGGTAGAAATGAACCCAAGAGAAATAGGGGTAGCCAAAGAAGTTAAAGATTACATCGTAAAGAAAATTGAAAGTGACCCCTGGGATACATCAAATAAAGCAGCTATAGTTATTGTTACAGGAAAGATCGCAGTAGAAACGAATCCTTTTGTATTGTTCATTACCATATACGGATGGGCATTAATTGAGAGCATGAAACCATTACCCTCCGACAATCTCGGTGACAATAATCTTATAGTAGGTGATGAGTCATGAAACTTTTTGAATGTTCCAAGTTCTCCCTTCGTTGTGTCCTCCAGACTTATGTCAGTTCCGTCCTTTTAGTTTATCTTTTTACGGGCTTTAAAGGTATGTCTACCGTGGATCTCCTCGTGGTTCTATGCATTCTATTTATAGTGACAATAGCAGCTATGTACCTCTGGGCGTTAGTGTACCCGTCAGATGATTTTGTTGCCTTTAAAAGAAGCGAGAAAGAAAAGTGATTTTGGCTGACGCTAATCTGGATTGGTCTGACAGAACCTATACCTCCGAATGATCCTGGAGATAACAACCTGGTGGTGGGTGATGAGCCATGAATCTTGAGAACATTGTTGGATTCTTTTTAATTTTTCTCCCCGCAATGCTATTGATCTTCATAATAGCCTATGTTGCAGTGACCAATTCGTTTGAAGATAGCAGAAAGGAATGGTTCATCAGCATATACCTTGGAGTACCATATATTGTACTGCTCTGGACAGTCATAATGTCAGAGACAAAAAATAGCCTACTGGGATGGGCATTGATATTTGGATTCCTCTTGGTCAGCAAGACAGTAAAACCCCAAGTGTTGATAGACGGATTAACGTTGGGTTCACTTGTGTACCTGAGTCTCACATCCAAAGTTGCCTTCGTGGGGTTATTGGCTTATATCCTGATTCAGCTCAAGGGTTGGTTGAGGGAAAATTTGTTAGTTAACGTAATCCTGTTGTGGGCGTCGTTGGCTCTTGCCACTCTACCATCAATCTCGCAAGCAGGAACAGTGATCTTCGTGGGTGCGGTTCACATTATCACGTCACTGAAGCTCTCAAAGGTTTCAGGAGTGAATATTGTCCCACACAGAGAAATTGAAGAAGAACGCTTGAAAACTTAAATAGAAAGACAAAAAGAACACAGAACCCTTATTCCAAAGTGGGAGGCTAAAAGGCTCTGGGGCCATTTGAATCCATTGATCCTAACTTTTTTGGCAGTTTCATTGGGATCCTAATGATCATCCCCGGCAAAGTAAACGTCAGTCATTCAGATGTCTATGAATGTACTCTCCAAGGTCTTCACCTCAACACATAAATAAAACGAAAGGGCAAACCTTTACTGCCCTTCAGGGCGTTGTGGATAAAGTTTTGGTAGTGTTGCCATATATGCCAAGACTGACGCTGTAATTATGACAAAAATTATAGCATAGCTGGGAAATCGGATTGCGTAAGGGATCCATGTTCTAGACCATGACCAGTACGCCATAATTAGTGGCAATGTGAGTGCAGCCCTCTTCGCCATGTAAACCTTTCCACGCTTTAAATTGACAATCATGGTAACTGCGCCAATCACTATTACCATCGGATAAAAAACTACATCAAGCACAAACAAAGCATCCCCAAAGGTCATTTCCTATCACCCCCTTACTAATATATATACTAGAGTAACCAAGATTACCCCACCTACTATAGTCGCTCCTATAGGGCCTAATCCTAGGAGTAGCGCTATGGATGTCCCTATAACTGAAATGCTTGCTGACAAAATTGCATCTCCTAATATCTTGCCCTCTTTTTTCATAAGAGGACTTCCAAAGTAATAGAGCATTAGGGGTTTGTCAATGCTCACATCCTTCTGGGGATATGGCATGTCTATTTGAATAGTGAGGGTGTAATTTGTGTCTTCCCAGCTAAAAGAGGAGGAGCCTGTTGTAGAATCATACACATATCTATAGTCCAGTAGTGTTTTGTCTTCTGGGATTTTAATAGGGGCTACCACTAGGACCTCAGTGTGACCCGGATCTATATTGATAGAGTTCTGAATAGGATAGTCAATAGAGACTGTTCGGGTTTTGTGGAGATACTCGTCATAGGGATAACCAGTTAAGATGACTTTTTTGGTGTTTATGCTAACTCTCTCATGGAGTGTGTTCTTTAGGTATATCTTGCACTCAATAGTCTCACCAAGGCCTGCCCTTTGAGGGCAATCGATATTTAAGATTTCAATGTCTTCAACAGTTGTGGAGTTCGTCTTATTATCTTCTGGAGGTCTATGAACTGTTATTCCTCCACTCCTCGACGCTTCCAGTTTTTCACCCTCCCACACTTCTATCCTATAATCATGCTCTCCAGCTTGAGCAGTCCACGTTAA
>NZ_JALUYR010000060.1 GCF_027012695.1 Thermococcus sp. | reverse complement strand
TTTCTTTGCCGAGTCTAAGGACGTTTGAATCCCAGATGCATGGTCATGCAACTCTTTTACCTGGCCTTCTTTTGATTCATTCTAAGAGGAAAACACAACTCGGAACGAATTTATACTCGAAAAAAAAAGGAAGAATTCTTACTTTAAGTAAAAGGAAAGACTTATAAGGATAAGTTGATTAGAGCATAATGCAAAAACCTCAAAGAGGTGAACCTTGTGAAGTGGAAGCCTTTGCTAGCAGTCCTGCTCGGACTGCTGATGGTTGGGGTGACGGTTGGGAGCGCGGCAGCGGCACCAGTTCAGGAAGATCCTGTAAAACCACAGAACCAAATTGGGCTTGGAAGTGTCGTCATGACTCGTCTTGACAGCGCGAGTGGAGCGATTATAGAAAAACATCGTCAGTACATCGGAACCGGAGCAGGGTACGCGTGGTACTACAAGGTTAAACACAATGGAAGGGGATACTTAGATGTCTCAGTATTGAAATGGATACCCCTCGGAGGATACACTACAGCAGTCATTATGCCTGATATGACTACTGGTTCATTCCATGGACACAAGTTTAAGCTTGACTCTATAAATACCCATTCCGTATTGGGGCATCGTTTTAAGGTTGTGGTTGCAGAATACTCAGAGTGGATTAGCATTGGGGGATGGTGGACACTTGGGGTCAAATTTAACGCGGGATATGGCAAACATGGTATAATCACAATTGGATTCACGAGCTGGCCATGGTTTTCGGAGTTTCTTGGTGCTATTGGAGTTACAGGAGCCATCAGGGAAGGCGGCAAGCAGTTACTAAAGTTCATCTCAACAGGCAGTTCGGATGCACTTAGCTCTGCAATTGCACTTCTCCTTTCAGGAGCGAACATAGATGCACTTATATTCGAAGAGGTCTAGGGGGGACGAAAATGGACACTGATACAAAGCATTCCCTTTTATCTTTTTTAGCGGGGATGCTGGCTGCCATGAGTCCTTGGACTGCTTTGCTTGTTGGGATTGCGGTATATGCCAATAAAAACAAGTTTATATACTACTCAACTTTGAAGACGAGCATGCTCTTTTTGCTTGGGGGAGCAGTCGGCGCACTTTTTGGATATTTCCTGCTAGGGGACACGTTTCTAACTTGGTGGACTTCTTCAAAAGGGATAACCTCCGTGCTTATTGGCATGAAGCTGTGGGTTCCTGTGATACTATTCGGGGCTGCTGTGATTGGGATATTAAGGGCAAAGTTCGGGAGACCACAAAAATCGGGGGGACATCTATGAGGATTGTCAGTAAACTGTTTATTTGGTTCCTCTCCCTGTTCTTGTGGGGCATTATTATTTACTCCTATCAGATTGTGGGTTTCTACTGGATGATTATTGTTCTGAATGGTGAGCTTTCGCGAATTTGGCTGGCTGTGTTGGTGTCAGGACTGCGGTTTGTCATTCAGTCTGCACTTTTCCTGGGGATGCTTAGAGTGATTTTAAGGACCCTGCCGAGTCTAAATGCCTACTTGAGATCAACTGTACCACTAGCGCTAGCTGGAGTCACAGGATTTGTGCTGAGAGTCTTTTACAATAACTGGATCCCATTTAGACTCATCATGGAACAAATGGCTCTAGTATTGGGATTAATTGTAGCTCTAATGTTATTAAGTAGGGAATTAAACGTCAAAAAGAAATCCTACATACTCTACACTTTGGGAGGGATTCTGATATTTTTGATCCTTATCCCGATACCCCTTTAGATTTTTATATGGGAGGAGGGGGTAATCTTATCATTCGCATTATATTATGCTCCAGCAGACCTGTTTGTATTTCAGAGGTTTGATGGGTCATGGAACAAAACAAAAACAGAAACCCTAACTTTATATCCAAGTGGAAACCTTCCACATGCTGGAACGGGATATGTCCCACAAGTATAGGAGGGCCCACGAATGGACTGGATCAAACTCGTACCCCATGAAGAGGGCATTGAGAAAATAGGGAAGGAAGCCCTCTCCTGCTTCGTTCTTCTTTTTTGGATGTACCTGATAACCATGTGGGCAATATCGAGCGGTATTGTGATTGACCCCCGTGAGTTTTTTGATCTGATACTGTCCCCTAAGGCCATTCTAGTGGGAATCCTCGCGGTAATCGTGGCAACCGCCATGAGAAAGAGCACCGGCGGAAAGGCCTCTCCCTACCGCTACGGCTGGGTACTGACTGTGATCGGAATGCTTCTGTTTCCTCTCGTCTCTCTTCTACGGAGCTACCTCCTGACAACGCTGTTCTTTGTGCTGTGGTATTATTTAGTCATCTGGACGTTCTCATGGGAGGCAGCACCAAAAAAGGGGAATAAGATGAAAAGTCAGAAAATACTACTTATAGCCACCCTCTCTCTAATTATTTCCACCTCAGCCCTTGGCTGGACAATGGTCTCAATAGCATTGAGGGAAATGGAAAAGGGAGGGACTTCCGAGTTAGCCAGTATCTTAACGAACCTCTACGTGGACATTCTA
>NZ_JALUYR010000059.1 GCF_027012695.1 Thermococcus sp. | reverse complement strand
TCCTCCTCTTCAAGGACAATCCTCCGGAACTCCCGCCGGCTCCACCCGACGGGAACTACGCCGGGACCGAAGCCAGAAAACTGATATTAGAGGCGATTAACGGGACGATCCAGAGTTTGAAGCTAAACGTGGAGGTTAGACCCTGACTCCAAAACCCTTTTATTGTTCCTGGGGTGTACTTCCTGGTGTAATACTGACCGTGGGGAGTGTCAATGAGGGGGAAGGGCGTTTCCAGGTTCATTCGGTTTCCGTGGAGACGGATCATGGAGCCGAAATATTCCCTTCCAATTCTGATCGTTATTGCATCCGCCATCAGGCTTCTACCCATGCGCTTTAAATACCTCCTGGGCTACGATCCTTACTTTCATCTGGCATACATAAGGTACGCGCTGGAGAAGGGTGAGTGGATCAACTTTTTCCCCTATGCCTATGGTCCAAGAGGTTTCCAGCTCAGGCTGTTTCATCCTCTGGGCCTCTGGCTGGCTCCAGCTTATGTACACCGGCTTCTTTCGGTTTTCGGTGTATCCCTGTACAACGCCTTCCGAATAACCCCCGTCATCTTTGGTGTCCTGACGGTGATCTTCGTTTATCTCTCGGTCCTCAAGCTCTATGGAAAAAGGGAGGCTTTTCTTTCCGGTTTTCTGCTCTCCGTGATGTTCGGCCACGTCTTCCGTTCGATGGCCGGCTACTACAGGGGAGATAACTACATGCTCTTCTGGTACAGCGTTGCACTTCTGGGTATGACCCTCGCGTTGTCGGTAAGAAAACCCTCCTGGAGATACAGGAGACTGCTGTTCTACCTCATCCCTGGCATCTCCGCCGGACTCGCTGCTGCGTTCTGGCAGGCATACTATCCAATATTCGGGCTCCTCCTGGCAAATGCCCTTATGATCTCGGTCGGGGCGTTTCTCTTGAAGCGGGATAAGTACATCGTGGACGGGATTGTGCTCGTGCTTTCCTCCGCGGCCGGCGCCCTCCTGGCCAACTGGCTTGGGGGTAAAGTTGGTTACGGAATGGTGGCGTACAACCGGTGGCTGGGCAAGAAGCTGGCCGAGGAACTGGGGATGCAGTTTGGATGGATCAGGGATCTGTTTCTGCTTGTGTACCTCAAGTATGCGGTGCCCCTTGCGCTCCTGGCATTGGTTGGTCTCTTCCTGCTCTCAAGGATGCTCCGGGGAAAAGGTATCCGGATTGCAATAGTCCTCATCGGCACGGTCGCGGCTCTCTGGATCACTGCCGGGTATTATGGGGTGATGAATGGAGTACTCCTTAAGCTGTTCCCCCAGCATCCCATCGCCGAGACTCAAAGAACCTCCTGGGCTGACTGGTGGAGTGCCTATGGAATCGGGGGAGTTCTCGTCCCGCTGTTTTTCCTGCGCTTCATAAGGAAACCCCGGGTAGGGGACTTCCTGATCCTTGGAACTGTTCTCGTGCTCCTTCCCATGGCCATCGTGTGGACCCGTTTCCTCTTCACAGGCTCTCTGGCGATGGCCTTGACGGCGGGGATAGGCCTCTCAGCGGTCTATGATCTGGCCCGTTCTTTTCTCGGCGAAGTTTTTGGGAAAAATACCGGTGGGGACCGCCGGAGGGTGCTTTCCATGGTCCTTGTGGGTCTACTCATAATCTTTCCCCTCGTGGCGGCCTACCAGGGCGTGAGTACAGCTCTCTCGGTGCATCCCTTCGCCAACGAACACTGGGAGAGGGCTCTGGAATATCTGGGTGAACACTCAAACATCAACGACATCGTTCTCACCTGGTGGGATCAGGGGCACTGGGTTACTTACTACTCTATGCGAGCTCCAGTTGCACAGGGAGGCCCGAGTCGGTGGGTGGCCCAGTATTATACGGGCCTCAAGAAAGAAAGTGACCTTATGAAGGCCGGTGTTGATTACGTCATAGTCTCCTACGACACCCTGGAAAAGTTTGGGGCCGTGTTGGAGACAGCCAACGTATCCTCAGAAGAATACGCACTCGTCGTGTTGAATAGGGGGACCACCTATGGGAACATGGTCGTCTTCTCGAACGGACCCTACTCCCTGATGGCTGCCCCGGGTAAGACATGGGACGTTAAGGTCAACCTTGGGGGCAGGATTGTTATCCCGAAGCGCGTTTTCATCGAGGCCGGAGGGGATTTGGGGGAGGTCAAAGTATCCAGCAGACCCACGGGGGAGGTGTACGCTTACCTCAACCTTAACTATGGATACGCCGTGATCATGAACGATAAAGCCTTCAACACAACCCTCGCAAGGCTCATGTTCACTGACGAGTATCCCGGCGATTACGGGCAGGTCTACTCTGATGGTGGCATCGTGAAGATCTTCAGGTTCAATCACTCGAACGTAATCGTTACGACTGAGAACGGTTTGATTATTCTTAAGTTCATGAACGCCACCGGGACTGGGATCGGGATATACGGCTACTTAGATAATGGGACGCTGGTGTTCAAGAAGTGGTACGGGGTTAAGGGGAAGGATGAGTTTCTTCTTCCAGATAACATCAACGGCAGTGTTGTTGTAAGGTATACGTACAGCAAAGGGAAGACCGTGCTGGACAGGGGGATCTTCAGGATAGA
>NZ_JALUYR010000058.1 GCF_027012695.1 Thermococcus sp. | reverse complement strand
AGCCTATAATCCTTCCAATGATTCCGGCCGATGTGTGGGGGGCGAGGCCTATGACAAGGTGGCCGACCAAATCTTCCATCTTCTCGGCGTTGTAGAACCTTGGTAAACCGTAGAACTTCTCGAGGAGATCATCTATGAAACGCGCAACCTTCAGGAGGTATTTTCCCGCTTCATAGGGGAGTATAACGTCCTGAACCTTAAGTTCAACTATCTGGTCGTCCCTCTCGAGGGGCTTCCCCTCGAAGTCGTGGGTATAGCCGAGCTCCCTCAACTTCTCAACGCTCACCCCGATTTCCCTCGGCTTGAAGTGGGTCACAGGCGCATCCGTGGCGTCAAAGCGAATGGTACCGTCTTTGAAGACGTAAACGTCGTTCTTAACCCTCAAAAGGCCCTTTTCGAGGGGTTCTGCCATTTTATGGCCCGAAGTCATTCCCTTGACGCCCTTGAGCCTGTCTATTCCGTAAACCTTCACGTTGTCCATGGCACGTCTGAGCAGTTCGGAGGGCTTTATCTCCCTCTCCGCGTAAGGCTTTAGTTCAACGTCGCAACGCGGACAGCGGAAGTTGAACTCCCTAGCCTCACTCTCGGGATAGTCGGCGTTGCACTTTGGACAGTGCCAGAGGAGTTCCTTTCGGGTTCCACAGACGGGGCAGAGGTGCTCCGGGCCGATATGACCGCAGTTAGGACACTTAAAGAAGGCTATCTCCACTCTGGCCGTTTTGCCCTCTTCCGCGGCCTTCTTTATGTCCCTGCTTGGGCCTCCGGCAAGGCCAATCGGGAAGAGCACCTGAACCGGGGGCTTCATCTTTCTTTCCTTGGCCTTCTCAGGACGACCCATTCTGGCCCCAATCCAGCTTATTCCCCTGTCGCGGAGCTTTATCCTGTTGTTCTCGTTGATAATGTCGATGACCATGAAGAAAGGTTTGGCCCTGAACTCCCACTCGAGGTTGCCGAGGGGCGTTAAGAGCGCGGCACTCCAGGGATAATCGACGACAATAACCTTCCTCCTGTCTTCCGTCCGTTCAAGCCGGTGCGGAAGTCCGAGGAGCTCAAGGTAGCGCTTTATGGTTTTGTCGTTGTCGAGTATTACCCTTCTCGCGAACTTGTTCTTCCTGAACTCGTCCCACTCGATTTGAGCGTTCACCAAAGCCCTCTGGAGTTCTTCAACTTCTTCCGGCTTAAGCGTGTTCCAGTAGAGGGTGTAGTAGGGGTGGAGTGGAATGTCCAGAACCTTTGAGAGGTGTATAGCCGTTTCAACGTCCGGCTTAACGCGGAGCGGGTCGCGGAGGAGTTTTCCAAGGAAGTCCTGGTCAATCTCAAGGTAATCAGCGGCCTCCTCAACGGCCTCGCGGGGGTTGTCTGAGAAGGGCTTCAGCTCGACCTCGTACAGTTCTTCAATCGCTTTAACCAGCTCCTGAACCCACCACTCCTCAACGTAGTTCGCTGGAAGAAGCGTCTGGTTGTTCTCCACGAAGTCACCGAAGTTAACCAGAGCATCCCCAACGTAAAGAATCTCCTCGATCTCCTTCCTCACCTTTAGAGCGGTCTCGTAGTCGTCCACCTTAACCACTGAGCCGTTCTTGAGTTTCACCACCGGCCCTTCAACCGTTGTCGCCGGCGTTGTTATGCAGCCCTTACCGGGTCTTTCAGTCTTCATCTGCGTTCCGATCGCTATGAACTCATCCAGGATCAGCATGGTGGCTGGATTGACGCTCCAGGTGGCGAAACCGCTAACGCGGGAACGGCCGTACCTCAACCTGAAGCCGCCGTTTGTGGAAGGCTCGGCAAAGAGTGGCCTGCCACCGATTATCTCCTTGGTGTACTTCTTGTTAGGGGCGATGTTGGCCCTAAACCTCTCGTAGAGCTCGTAGTAGAAGCCCTTCTCGACCTTCTCGGTCACTTCCTCCGTAACCCCTGAATCTTCAGCCTTGGATTCACTCGATTTGGAATCTTCCGAACCCTTGCCCTTCTCCTTGGCCTCGACGAACTCCTTTATCCAGTCCCAGCCTTCGATCCCCATCTTGTCTATGTATTTAACCAGCTTCTTGGCCTTCTGGAGGACACCCTCAGCAAGAACGAGGATCGCTCCGCCGCGCAGGTGGTTGGTCTCGACGCCGGGAACGTTTCTGTGGGAAACTTCAACCTTGTCAGTCTCTTCACCAGTTATCTCGATGGGGATGTTCTTCATGGCCAGCCTTACCTCGTCGGGCTCGGGGTGGTACTGCAATCTCGTGACGGCCCTGTGGTAGAGGTCAACCTCCTCAACCATTCTCTCTATGTGCTCCTCGCTCGGCTTGAAGCGGTCGAGGCCGAGCTTCTTCCTCACGTAGTCGCCGACGAGAACGCTGAGAGCTTGAGCGGTTCCGCCGGAGCTCCTTATCGGACCGGCGTAGTAGAGCGCGAGGTACTCGCTGTTGTCGGCCCAGGTGTTGCGCTTGATTTTAACGTCGGCTATTCCTTCCAGAGGAGCTGAGACTATTCCCTCGGTGAGGATCGCCAAAGCCGTTCTAACGGCCTGTTCCGCGTACTTCTCCCTGCTCCCCAGGTCACCGAACCTGCCCTCAATTATCTCATCGGCGATTTTAAGTGCCGCGAGCTCCTTACCGTATTCCTTAACCAGGGCCCTAATCCTCTCGGCAACGCCCTTGGGCCCCACAAGGCTCTCGACACGGCCGGCCATGTCCGTCGCCTGGGGAACCTCGACCTCCAGACTCGGATCCTTGCCCTGGGCGCGGGCCTTTCTCGCGGTTTCGTAGGCCCTGTCAATCTCACGCTGGAGTGATTCAAAGTAGGCCTTCATTTCAGGTGAGTAGAGCTCTTCCCCCATTCAAACCCCCTCGCAGAACCGCTCAAAGTTAACAACGGCCCTCAGACGGGCGGTTTCGACGTCTATTATCGGAACCCTCGCCGGGGTCGGGACTATGTTCACCATCTTCTGGAACTCGGTCTGAGCCTGCCAAGTGCCGCTGTTTATCAGAAAGACGCCGTTGTACATCCGGTACTCCATAACGTGAACGTGGCCCGTCTGGAAGAGGTCGGGGACGGACTCTATGACCAGCGTATCCTCTGGATCAGGAGCGATGGGAACCTTCTCGCCGAAGGTCGGGGCGAGGTGTCTGAGTTTGAGCAGATCAACCATTGCCTCCGCGGGGCGGTGGTGGCTCCTTTTCGGGATGAAATTGACGACGTCCTCTATTCCCCTCCCGTGGGCGATGAGAAAGTCCCTGCCGTGGAGCCGTATTACCGCGGGGTTGCTTATCATGACCGCGTTCTTGAGCTTGAAGAGGGGCTTTGCATACTCCTCGTAGAAACCAGGCTGCGGAAGGGCCGTTCTCGCCGCGTCGTGGTTGCCTGGGCCGATGAACATCGTTATGTGATCGGGAACGTTCCGCAGGAGGTTGTAGAGGGCCTCGTACTGGTCGAAGATGTCAGGGATGGCAAGCTCGTTGTACTGACCGGGGTAGATGCCAACGCCATCAACGACGTCACCGGCGAGCACCATGTACTTTATCCTGCTCACGAGCTCCTCCTCCTTCCCGTTGTTGACCTCGCCGTTGAGCCACTCGAGGAACTTCTCGAAGGCCCTCTCGCAGAACTTGTTGCTGCCAACGTGGATGTCGCTCAAAAGGATGGCGTAAACCTTCTCCTCCAGGGGCGGTTTCTCGCGTCTGTACCTGGGGACGTCAGGGAGGAAGATTTTGCTGGCAAAGAATATCCCCCTGCCCGAGTACCTGCCGCGGAAACCTATCACCGAGTCGGGCATTATCTGGAAGAACTTCTTGCTCTCCTCGTTGTTCCGGTTGATGAAGACCTTGATTATCCCCGTGCCGTCCTCGACCTCGAACATATACCCCTTCGCGGTCTCGCGCTTGCTGTTGACGAGACCGATAATCGTGACCTCCCCCTCGTCGTGAACGTAGCCCAGCTTTCCGATGTCTATGACGCTCCCGAGTTCGGGGTTCTCGCGGAGGATTCTGCGCATCTTTCTGAGCCTGCTCCGGAAGTAGTCAGTGTAGACCTTAATAACCAGCTCTCCCTCTTTGCTCGCGGCGTTCTTGACTTTAGGAACCTCGAACCTGACGTTCTTGACGTCAAAAACCATCTCCCATTCGTCCGGAATCTCCCTCGCGCGGTAGTGAAAGCCCTCCCTGGGGGTTATCACGACGTCGCTATAAACAGAGTAGCTCTTCTCCCCACCGGGAACCTCGTCAGAGGTGTAGGCTATGGGTATGCCATAGTCCCCGTATATTATCCTGGGCTTCACACCGTTGCCGTTCTCGTAGTACTCCTCGGAGTCGGCGTAGCCGTTGCCGTTTCCATTGAGATAACCATTGCCCGTTTCCAGGGTTTCTTCTGGAACGGAAATCTCAGACGGAGGTTTCGGTTCGGGGGGAGACTGTCCAACAGCCGATTCAATCCCGCCTCCTTCCCCATGCTCCCCAACTTCCACTGGAAGAGTTTTGCCAGACGCCCCCTCAATCCCCGTCTCCCCAGTGGTGGTTTCAAGGGGGGGCTGCTCTGAGGACGTCTCGATTTCAGCAGTTCCAGTGGAAACAGAGCTCTCCCCCCCAGAAAAGATGGCGGCTTCTTCCTTTAAACCGTCAGCAGAAGTCAATATCGGGGCGCTTTCAGGGGCAGTTCCAGTGGAAACAGAGGTCCCCCCACCGGGCTCCGACGGAGACTCCAGAGCCGGCGTCTCACCAACATCTGATGAAACAGGTGCGGAAACACCAGTAGGGGACACATGAGCGTTCTCTCCACCCACAGAAGACAGTTCCTCCGAGAACTCATCCCCTGACTCGCCGGACTTCCGAGTACCTCCTTCGACTGGAACCCCCATTGGAAGTATGCCCTTCTCCCTGAGGAACTCCCCTGCTATCGAGGAATCCACAACGAACGTTCCCCTGGCCTTGGTGAACTTTATCAGCTCGGCGAGGGTGAAGCCCTCTCCGTAGTGGTCGGAGAGGAGATAGTAGGCCGAGGGAGTTATGAGGTAGCGGTTGGCGAGCAGATCCTCAACCAGGCCCATTAGAGCAGCCTCCTCTGACGGGACATACTGACGGTCAGCACGGTCTGAAGCTGGGGATCGTGGCGGTATATGGTCTTGACCTTATAAGGGGTTACGTTCAGGCGGATCTCCTTCGTCCGTCCATAGCGCCCCTTGCTGACAACCTTGGCGTTGATTATGCCAAGCATGTCGAGTTCGTTGATTAAATCGCTGACGCGCCTCTGGGTGAGTGGCTCGAGGTCTATGTGGTCGCAGAGGGACTTGTAGACCGAGTAAACATCACCTGTGTTGGCCGGAAGTTCACCGTTTTCATCGAGCAGCACTATCGCGTAGAGCAGAACCTTGGAGTGGAGCGGGAGGGTCTTTATGACCTCCTCCATCGTGTCCTGCTCGATCTTCTCCTGGGCCCTCCAGACGTGCCTTTCAGTCACCTTGCTCGCCCCCTCGCGCTCCGCTATCTCGCCGGCAACGCGGAGCAAGTCTAAAGCGCGCCTCGCGTCGCCGTGTTCCCTGGCAGCTAATGCCGCACAGAGGGGAACCACACCGTCGTCGAGAACACCCTCGTTGAAGGCATCCCTGGCACGCTGCATGAGTATATCGCGAAGCTGGTTGGCGTCGTAGGGCGGGAAGACGACCTCCTCCTCGCTGAGACTTGAAAGAACGCGCGCATCCAAGTACTCCTTGAACTTGAGGTCGTTGGAGATGCCGATTATGCTCACCTTTGCCCTCGACAGTTCGGTGTTTATCCTCGTGAGGGAGTAGAGTATATCGTCGCCGCTCTTCTTGATGAGCTTGTCTATCTCGTCGAGGACTATGATGACGAAGCGCTCGCGGGCGTCTATGACCTCCTTGAGCTTGGCGTAAACCTCATCGGTCGGCCAGCCAACGAGGGGAACCTCAACGCCGCTCTCGGCTTTGAAATAGTTGACGATGTTAGCCAAGACACGGTACTGGGTGTCAACTATCTCGCAGTTGATGTAGATCACATCAACGGGGATGTCGTACTTGTCGGATATCTTCTTCAGCTCCTCGGTGACGAACTTGATGGTGACGGTCTTACCGGTACCGGTCTTTCCGTAGACGAAAACGTTTGAAGGAGTTTCTCCGCGGAGAACGGGAACGAGGATGTGAGCGAGTTCCTCTATCTGCTCGCGCCTGTGGGGGAGCTCCTTTGGAGTGTAACTGTGCCTGAGTACTTCCTTATTCTTGAAGATCTTCTTCGCGTGAAGGTACTTCTCGAAGATTGAGTCGAGGTAGCTGTCGTCCATGAACATCACCCGTTCCACCGGAAACCGGGGCCACCTGGACAAATCCGACGAATTCTATCGGACAATTTGACCATTCATTCAACCCAACCCAAATTGAGAGACATTTCATGATTGAAATGTCTGGCAAATTGTTATTCCGACGAGCACTATAATCTCAGTTCCAGGGGAAGCACCGGATACAGAGGAAAGCATAGGTACTCAAAGCCAGGGGTTTATATGCCTTGTTGAACAGGTGGATGTAAAAAACGCACCCCGGTTTGACCCGGGGAATCACCCGGCTGCAGGGGACATGGTTAAAAATATCCAACGTCGTCCCCCTGATCGGACGATTGGAGAACCCGATCCAGGAGCGCCCTGGCATCTTCGGGGGACATGCCCACCCTTACAGTGAGGAACCTGAGGAGTTCGTCCCTGCTGGCACCCTTCTGAAGCCTCTCAAAGACCATCCCCACTATACGGTCAAAGACCTCCTGGGCAAACTCCTCCTCGAGGCCCAGAGCAGAAACAGCGGATAAGAGACCTATCAGGAGGGACGTGAGGGCGTCGTTGAACTCCCCCTTGCCGAGGGTCTTTCGGTCGAGGTCCACGCGAAGGTAAACGTCGTCGTTCATTCCAGCGAGGAAGAATTTCATGAGGTTGACCTTACCGTTGAGCAGGAGAAGTGCGTGGTAAACCCTGAGCTTTTCGTCCTTTGTCATCGAGAAGGTCTCCATACCGAGTGGAACAGTCAGATAAACGAAATCTTCCGAAAACGTTACCAGCAGGGAAAAGGGCATCCTCGGGTGCTCTGCAACGTAGGTGTTGGGCTGGATCTCCCTGACGTTCCAGGGGAGGTCCACTATGTCCCTCGCGGTGTCACTCCCGCTCCGGAGCCACTCCAGGACTTTCGCCTTCACGTCATCCATTGGAACCACCGGGAAGAGTAGTCGTGGGGGTTAATTAACTTTGCACCGGAAGTCCCTGATGAAACCACCGGCTTCACGGTAAGGAGCAGGGCTCCACGGGAAACGGCGAAGGTTAGTGACCAGATATGGACATTGGATTTTTACATTGGCAAACTCTTCCTGTGGGGGGAAGAGATTTCCGCTGGAAGGACAATGTACACAAACATACAGCCAAAGAAGTACATCCTTGCCAATAGGAGTGCATCTGAAGAAAATGCATCTGATTAACTTTGAAGAAAATGAAAACAATGTCGTACCCCCCCCAGAGTTTCATTTCCACTGGAACCGGGTTAGGCCACTCTCCAAAACCATATCGTTCCTGGTGAAACTCTCCCGTTTTCTATGCGATTTTCAGTATTAATACTTTTCTTTGAACAATGTTCATTTTTATCCGGAGCTCTAAAGAAAAAATGGACAAATGTTCAAATTTTAAATAAGAGCTTTAAAAATACCCCATCTTTCTATTTGTCGTCTTACTTATAAACGGGTCTTTCTTTTGTAATGTGGTCCAAAAGCGTCCGTTTTCAAAACTGGGTTCCAGTGGAAATGAAACTCTGGGGGGTCTTTTAGATGGCCATCGAAAAAGACCTTTGTTTCCACTGGAAAAACTGCCCCATCAATGGTCCTCTTGGGGCATCGGTGATAGGTTTTTAAACCCCCGTTCAGAGGGGAGTCACATGATCCCGGTTCCCCTGGTGAGGAAACTACTTAGGGTGAAGATCAAAGTCGGGAGGAACAGACTCCTTCAGATCTCCCTGGCGGTGATCCTGCTGGCGTTTTTCTTTGCCGTTCTCTTCGCACACTTCGAGGGTGTTTCCCTCTACACTGCCTTTTACTGGGCCGTCATAACCATGGCGACCATAGGTTACGGTGACGTTACCCCCCAGACGAACGCCGGAAGGGCAGTCGCCATGGTTGCCGCCGTTGCCGGGATCTCCACCTTCACAGCCCTCGTTTCCGTCCTTGCCGAATACTTCATTTCTTCGTCTATCAGGAGGATGATGGGAATGCACCGCGTTAAATACTCCGGGCACTACGTTGTTATCGGACAGGGCAGCAGCATCGAGAGCTGCGTGAACGAGCTTCTCCTGGCGATGTCCAGGGGCGAGGCGGATACAAGGCCTGTTGTGGTCGTTTTTCCGAGCGAGGAAGAGCGCAAAAAGGTCAAGCTCCCAAAGGAAGTGGAGGTTCTCGTGGGTGATCCCGCAAACCGGGAGACCCTGGAGCGGGCGCACGTCCGGGAGGCATCTCACGTTATTCTCGCCCTGGAAGACGACTCCCGGTCTGTCTTCGCCACGCTGATGGTGAAGCGTATGTCAAGGGCTAGGGTTCTCGTGGAGGCCCTTAAATCCGAGAGCGTTGAGCTGCTCAAACAGGCGGGTGCCGACAGGGTTATACTGAGCAGGAGCTTTGCGGGAAGGTTACTCGCGAGTGCGGTCTTCGAGCCCGAGGTCGTTGATGTTATAGACGACCTTACAACCGCCCTGGGTCGTTACGATGTGGCGGTCATCTCTCGAAAGGATCTCTGGGGAAAGAGCTACGTTGAGGCCCTGCGGAAGCTCCACTCGGAATGCGGCTGTTTTCTGCTCGGTTACTACCTGGAGGGGCCTGTTCTGGCACCGCCATTGGATGAAATTATCCCCAAGGGTTCAAAGCTCATAGTCATTCGGCCGGCGGTTTCGTCCGATGGGGAGTGAAATGCCGAAAATCTGTTTTTCCCCTCCAGTTAGCCCTCAGTTTTGATAAAGGGTCCTTTCGTTCTCCTTTTCCCTACTCAATCTGCGGGAAGAAAAGTATATAACCCTTCGACTTTTTACCCCCCTGGAAGGTATGCCCTTAGGGTGATGTTCATGGCGAGAAAAAAGAAGGCTGAAGACGAGATAAAGGATCTCGATGAGTTTGAGGAGCTCGAGGTCGTTGAGGAAGCAACATCAGGCTCAACCCGGAAAAAGAAGGGGAAGGAAATCAAAACCCTCGAAGACCTACCGGGTGTTGGTCCCGCCACTGCCGAAAAGCTCAGGGAGGCCGGCTACGACAGCATCGAGGCCATAGCCGTTGCCTCCCCCATGGAACTCAAGGAGATAGCGGGCATAAGTGAAGGCGCTGCGCTCAAGATAATCCAGGCCGCTAGAGAAGCAGCCAACATCGGGACATTCATGAGAGCGGACGAGTACATGGAGAAGAGGAGCGCCGTTGGTAAGATCTCCACTGGAAGCAAGAGCCTCGACAAGCTCATAGGTGGCGGCGTCGAGACCCAGGCGATAACCGAGGTCTTCGGAGAGTTTGGAAGCGGAAAGACACAGTTGGCCCACACCCTGGCGGTTATGGTTCAGAAGCCCCCTGAGGAGGGGGGTCTTGGCGGTTCAGTTATCTGGATAGACACGGAGAACACCTTCAGGCCGGAGAGGATAAAGCAGATCGCCGAGAATAGGGGGATGGATCCCGAGGAAGTTCTGAAGAACATCTACGTGGCTAGAGCCTTCAACAGCAACCACCAGATGCTTCTCGTCGAGAGGGCCGAGGAGATCATCAAGGAGAAGGCCGAAACGGACAGGCCCGTTAAGTTGCTCGTCGTGGATTCGCTAATGGCCCACTTCAGGAGCGAGTACGTTGGCAGGGGAACTCTTGCAGAGAGACAGCAGAAGTTAGCTAAGCATCTCGCCGATCTTCACCGCCTCGCTGACCTCTACGACATAGCGGTCTTCGTGACCAACCAGGTTCAGGCGAAGCCCGATGCCTTCTTCGGCGACCCGACGAGGCCCGTCGGTGGGCACATCCTAGCACACAGCGCCACGCTCAGGATTTATCTGAGGAAGGGCAAGGCGGGTAAGAGGGTTGCCAGGCTTATAGACAGCCCGCACCTGCCCGAGGGCGAGGCTATATTCAGGATAACGGATAAGGGCGTCGAGGACTGAGTTAGCTTTTTAACCCCTCTTCTTTTACCCCCGTTCATGTCAAAGGTTGATGCCATTGTGAACCCCTCGCAGGACAACGTCAAACGGCTCGTCGATGCGGCCCTGTCAAGCGAAGCTCTGCTCACGATTTTCGCCCGATGCAGGGTTCACTACGATGGCAGGGCCAAGAGCGAGCTCGGACCCGGCGATAGGGTTCTTATTATCAAGCCGGACGGCTCTTTTCTCGTCCACCAGAACCGAAAGAGGGAACCTGTGAACTGGCAGCCGCCGGGTAGTTTGGTGACCATCGAGGAGCGCAATGGGGTCCTTATCCTCCGCTCCGTGAGGAGGAAACCCAGGGAGGTTCTCGAGGTCGAGCTCGACGAGGTCTACCTCGTCTCGGTCTTTAAAGCAGAGGACTACGAGGAGCTTTCCCTGACCGGTAGCGAGGCCGAGATGGCGGATCTGATATTCAGGAGACCTGATCTGATAGAACCCGGCTTCAAGCCCCTCTACCGGGAGAAGACGATAAAGCATGGCATCGTTGATGTCCTGGGTCGCGACAGGGAGGGCAACCTGGTGGTGCTGGAGTTAAAGCGCAGGAAGGCGGACCTCCATGCCGTCAGCCAGCTGAAGCGCTACGTCGAGGCTCTGAAGATGGAGCACCCCAACGTCAGGGGAATTCTCGTCGCCCCTTCACTAACCTCCGGTGCCAGAAAACTCCTCCGGAATGAGGGTCTTGAGTTCAGACGGGTCGAGCCTCCCAAGAAAGATAGGCGTGATAAGGGCCGGCAAAGAACCCTTCTCTAGCCCATTCCGATCTCATGGGGCATGAGCTCGCGAACACGAACCCTGAGAACGCTTCCATCTCTCTCGACCTCTACCACCCTTCCGAGGCCGACCAGCTTCACCCTCGCCCTGCAGACCGTGACCTCCCTCTCGTCGCTCTCCTCCCAGGGAACACGGGTTTCCATCTCCTCCACTCCGATCAGCTCGGTCAGGAGCCCGCGGGTCCCGGTGTCAACGTCGCCGAAGGGATCGTAGGTGAGGAAGAGCTTCATTGCCTTCTCCAGGGCCTCCTCCACCGCCAGGACGTTTCTGGCGCTTCTGAGCTCGATCGTTCTGTAGGGGTTTTTCAGGAGTTCCTCCAGAACCCGCCGCGAGATGCCCGCTAAGACCACCGCCTCCATGCTCCCACCTCACAGGTAGATGCTCTCGTACTGTTGGGCCTTCTTTCTGGCCCTCTCCATTTCTTCGTGCATCTTCCTCAGCTGCTCCTCTATCATCTTGGCCTCCTGGAGGAGGGGCTCTGTTGAAACCTCTATCGGGACGAGTTTTTTAAGGGCCTCTATGACGTTGGCGGCGGCCCTGGGATCCGGTCTGTCACCAAAGGTTTCCCCGAGGAGGACGTAGGCGTCCAGTTCGTTCTTGGTGGCCTCCCAGAGAAGTCTGCCACTCATCCCCATAATTGACCCGTACTGTAGTATCTTGACCCCCTTTTCCTCGAGTTCCCTGTTGAGCTCTTCCCTTGCCCCGACACCCCACACCTCGAGCTGATCCTTGAAGAAGCCTATTCCTATGCCGCCCATTGAGACTACCTTCTCGGCCTTCATCTCGGTTAGATAGTCTACCAGCTCCCTGGCTATCTCGTTCACCAGCGTCGGAGGAATGTATATGTCCGCCACGGCCACTATGATGTTGTCCTTCCCGTAGAACCTGAGCGGGGGATTGGGCTTCCCCTCGAGGATCATGGCCATGGGCGGGATGAAGGGGCTTTCAACATAGCCTATCCTGTTCATCCTGAGTTCCCTGACCAGAAAGTTCGCCGCTATATGCCCCACGAGTCCCACTCCGGGGTATCCCTCGATGAGAATCGGGTTCTTTACCTCGGGAAGGACTATCCTGACCGGTTTTCCGTCCTCCATTCTACCACCCGGGGGAGTTTAGTCCCAGAAGGTTATTAACTCTTTTGGGGTTCTTCACCCATATAGCCGGGATCAGCATTATCGTCCTAAAATGTGCTGGCTCACTGGAGGGTCCCATGTCGGCGGATGAAACGTGCCGTTGGATGGAATGGCATGGGGAGCGGGATTACGAGGGGATATTAGAAGTTACTTAAAATGAGCTTGTTTTCTATTTTCATATTCCAGCCATTGCCAATGGAAACCTATACACACTCTTATCCAGTACCCATATACCCATTGGTGATGTCTTTGAACGGGGCAGGACTCCTGGCTGGAGTGTTGGTGTTTGTTTTTGTTTTTTCGGGATTTGTTAGTGCTGGGCCTCAGGCAGATGTGAGCGGATATGGAGAGCATCGAGGTTAAAGATGGGTCAATAGTCTTTCCAACGACATTCAGTACTTACACAGAGTGGGGGTATCTAATTTGTCACGAAGTAAGCCAGACGTATGCAACGCCAGCACCCACTCACGGTTATGAGACTAAGCCGTATCACCCCTCCGGTGAAATATATGTTGGCAACACTTGGAACCACCTCATGAACACCGTGGATACCAACCCCGATATGGCAAGATCTGGTATTATTATTACGGTTATGTACAACTTCTGGATTTTTGAAAGGCTACCAACCCTTGCATTGTGGGGCTATGTAGTTTTCATGGCTATTTGGGAAATTATCATTGGCATTGCCGGGGATCGCCTGCCCTTAAAGCACCTTCTAACGGCCTATGTTCTCACTGCTCTCCCCTTCGAATTCCCAAGTGTCCTCTCCAGCGGTATCTGGTTTAGTATATCCCTGTTTTCCTGCCGTGGGTTGTTTTTTGGTATGGATCCCTGTTGCCGTTGGCCATACTTCCAATATCCTCCTGGACCGGTAACGGCAGCGGTGCAGACTGAGTTTTATTTCCACTGGAACGGCAACCCTTATATGAGTGGAGCGAGCAGTTAACATGGTGATGACCATGCCAAGGATAGGCATCATAGGCGGTTCCGGGGTTTACGGCGTCTTCGGGCCGAAGGAGACCGTTAAGGTTCACACACCGTACGGCAGGCCGTCCGCTCCAGTGGAAATAGGCGAAATCGAGGGAGTTGAGGTTGCCTTCATCCCGAGACACGGCAAGTACCACGAGTTTCCACCGCATGAGGTCCCCTATAGGGCGAACATCTGGGCGTTGAAGGAGCTCGGTGTCGAGAGGGTTATAGGTGTTACAGCGGTTGGCTCGCTCCGCGAGGAGTACAAGCCGGGCGACATCGTGGTAACCGACCAGTTCATAGACTTCACCAAAAAGAGGGAATACACCTTCTACAACGGGCCCAGAGTTGCCCACGTCTCGATGGCCGACCCCTTCTGCCCAGAGATGAGGAAAATCTTCTACGAGACCGCCAAGGAGCTCGGCTTTCCGGTTCACGAAAAGGGCACCTACGTCTGCATTGAAGGCCCGCGCTTTTCTACAAGGGCGGAGAGCTTCATGTTCCGGCAGTACGCCCACATAATAGGCATGACGCTCGTTCCAGAGGTTAACCTCGCTCGTGAGCTTGGAATGTGCTACGTTAACATCGCAACGGTTACAGACTACGACGTCTGGGCCGAGAAGCCGGTTGATGCTCAGGAAGTGCTCAAGGTCATGGCCGAGAACAGCTACAAGGTCCAGGAGCTTCTCAAAAAGGCAATCCCGAGGATTCCGGAGGAGCGGAAGTGCGGCTGTGCCGACGTGCTTAAGACGATGTTCGTCTGAAATCTTTGCCGTTTTTCTGGTTATTTATCCAGTATTCAAGGGTCCTGTTCAATCTCTCAAAGCAAAACTTTTAAGTCCAGTCCACGTTAGCTCATCGGTGAACCCTGATGCGCAGGACAGTCGTGATGGTTTCCATTGTCGTGGTTCTGGCGCTGCTCTTCCCCGGTTCCGTCAGCGCCTACGAGTTCCAGGCTTACGGCTACGTCACGAGGGTCGTCGACGGCGATACCGTCTGGTTCCACTCCTACTATGGCTACCGCGCTGGAGAGACCTTCAAAGTCCGCTTCGCCGATATAAACGCCCCGGAGATATACACCGATGAAGGAAAGGAATCCAAGGCCGCCCTGCAGTGGCTCTTCGACACCTATGGTCATTACGTCTACCTCGACGTTGACGACGTCTACGAAACCGACCACTACGGAAGGGTCGTGGCTGTTGTCTATCTCCCCTTCTGGAACTACGGCTATGCCCTGAACGTCAACAAATGGCTCGTCGAGGAGGACTACGCCTCAATATGGGACCACTACAACGAGTTCAACCCCTACTCCTGGAGCCTTTGGGTTCCCCTTTAACCCCCAACCTTTTTAACTTCCACCGGAAACACACCTTTTCAAAGGAACTTCGGTGGTACCGATGGATATTCTCATCAGGAACGGTAGGGTTATTCATGGGGAGAACTTCGAGGTCGTTGAGGCTGACGTACTCATCGAGGGGAACAGAATCGTCAGGGTGGGTAAAAACATCACAGAGCCCGCTGACACAGTCATAGATGCAAAGGGAAAGGTGGTTTCTCCGGCATTCATCAACCTCCACACCCACTCGCCGATGGGCCTCTTCCGCGGTCTGGCCGACGATCTGCCTCTGATGGACTGGCTCCAGAACCACATCTGGCCGCGCGAGGCGAAGCTTACTCGGGAGTACACGAAGGTTGGAGCGTACCTCGGCGCGCTGGAGATGATAAAGTCAGGAACCGGGACCTTCCTCGATATGTACTTCTTCATGGACGGCGTTGCGGAGGTGACTTTGGAGAGCGGTTTGCGGGGCTACCTCTCCTACGGCATGATAGACTTAGGAGATCCTGAGAAGACCGGGAAGGAGATACGGGAAGCCCTTCGCACGATGGAGTTCATCGAAAAGCTCGGCTCCGACAGGGTTCACTTCGTCTTCGGGCCTCACGCTCCCTACACCTGCTCGATAGCCCTGCTGAAGGAGGTCAGAAGGCTCGCGAGCGAGCACGGGAAACTCATCACCATTCACGTGAGCGAGACGATGGCCGAGATAGGCCAGATAACCGAGCGCTACGGCAAAAGTCCGGTCGTTCTCCTCGATGACATTGGCTTCTTTGGTAGAGACGTTATCATTGCTCACGGCGTCTGGCTCGACAGCAGGGACATCCAGATACTCGCGAGGGAAGGAGTAACCGTCGCCCACAATCCCGCATCGAACATGAAGCTTGCCAGTGGCGTCATGCCCCTCCAAAAGCTCCTCAACGCCGGTGTCAACGTCGGACTCGGCACCGATGGAGCCGCGAGCAACAACAACCTCGACATGCTGGAGGAGATGAAGTTAGCTGCCCTCCTCCACAAGGTTCACAACCTCGATCCAACGGTTGCCGATGCCAAAACCGTCTTCAGAATGGCCACCTTAAACGGCGCAAAGGCCCTCGGAATCAAGGCTGGCGTCATAAAGGAGGGCTACCTCGCCGACCTGGCGATAATCAACTTCAACCAGCCCCACCTTAGGCCGATAAACAACGTGATAAGTCACCTCGTCTATTCTGCCAATGGAAACGACGTCGAGACGACGATAGTGGACGGAAAGGTTTTAATGCTCGACCGGGAAGTGCTCACCCTCGACGAGGAGAAAATCCTTGTCGAGGCCGAGAAAACGATTGAGCGCTTGAGTTAAGGTTAAATTTTCCTTTTCCCTGCTTTTCTCGGTGGGGCAAATGGAGTTCAAGATCGTTAAAGGCGACATAACCCGCTTCCCGGCGGAAGCCATAGTGAACGCGGCCAATAAGTACCTCGAGCACGGTGGAGGTGTTGCCTACGCTATAGCTAAGGCCGCCACTGGGGACGTGAGGGAGTACATTCGGATAAGCAAGGAGGCCATGCGCGAGCAGCTCGGAAAAAACTCTCTTGAACACGGCGAGGTCGTCGTTACCCCCGCGATGAGGCTTGAAAGGTATGGAATTAAGTACGTCATACACACGGTTGGGCCCTACTGCGGCGGAGTTTGGGACGAAGACAAAAGGGAGAAGCTCAGGAAGGCCATCCTCGGTGTCCTGAGGAAGGCGGAGGAACTCGGGATTAAGAGGATAGCCTTCCCGGCCATAAGCGCCGGAATCTACGGCTGCCCGCTTGAGGAAGTTGTCAAAACCTTCAAAGAGGCCGTTTGGGAGTTCGGGAAGGAAGCGAAGAGAGTGGAGAAGGTTTATCTGGTGCTGCATTCGGAGAGGGATTACGAGAGGACGTTGAAAGTTTCTTAAAATGTCCGCATTTCTATTTTCAAGTTTTATGTTCCAAACCATTGCCAATGGAAAGCTATATATACTTTTAACTTCTAACATTCGTTGGTGATGTCTTTGAAAGGGACAAAACTCTTGGCTGGAGTGTTGGTGTTTGTTTTTTCGGGATTTGTTAGTGCTGGGCCTCAGGCAGATGTGAGCGGGTGGACGGCGGTTGATATGTTCGTCCGCTCCCAGATTGATCTGAACAAGGCCAGGGGGTTCACAGAGAATCCTTACTTTGTGGATGAACTTACACACCTTGTCCTCCGGAAGTTTGGCAAAGAGCTTGACGCTGAGATTGCACCCTATGCTGAGAATCTAACTCCTGAGCAGAGGGAGCAGTTGAAGTACCTTCTCGTCAGTGACTACGTTTCCCATCTCCACCAGAAGAGTTTTTATCCCAAGAATGCAAAGACCCTCGTGGTGAAACCCATTAAAGTTGCCTCCGTTGGGGATAAGGGTAGGGTTTACGATTACTACTACGCTCCGATGAGCTCGTCGATTCCCTATCCAATCCACTGGTGGGTACAGGTAAAAGTCGATATCAACGGAGGATCCGGTAGAGACTGTGACGGAAATACTTATGATGTTGATGGAAATAATAACATATCAAAAATCGTTGCAAAGTGGAGTGGGAATGACGTGCTGTACGAGATTCATTTCTATGATGAGGATGTTCCGAGCAGAAGCTTGGATAAAATATATGATCGCATCCGATGCATTCGACATTGGGGAAGAGATCGCACATATGGTTGCGAGGATATTGAGAGCATCGAGGTCACCAACGGATACGTATATTTCCATAGCGATTGGAGTCATGCACCCCACGATGGTCATGTTAGTGACCTTACGTATGCTTGTTGTTCCTCGGTACGTGATAGGCCTCCGCACGTTAGCGGAAAACGCCCTTACTCGTCGCATATTGTGATATACGTGAGCAATGTTTGGAACCACTTAATGGATACCCTCGATACTAATCCATGCATGACAAAGAACTGGGGATACACTGCTTGGAATTAGTTCCATGATTTTTAATTTTTTGTTCACTTGGTTATTCCTCCTTCGGTAATGGGCGGTGATAGAAATGGATAAAAAAATGCTCCTCCACGTTTTCCTCCTCCTGTTTCTGGCCTTCTTTGAGCTCTTGTACCTATTTGGCTCCCTGGATGGAACATGCTATGCATTCTGCATGACCTTTTACAATTTGCCGTGTCTAGTTTTTTCGGCGGGAATGTTCATCTTTGGTTTGGTCTCTGTGATAGCGTGGTTTCCCAGATACGCAAAGCTCCTCACGGTGTCTCTCTCCACTTACTTCGGAGTAAGTTTCTTGGCTTTCCTCTGCTGGGCCCCAGGGGTCCCCCTGCTCTCCTTTGCAGGGTTGGTTCTCGTGCTTGCCGCCTACAGGCACTCTTCCGGAAACGCTTTATCGCCCCGAGAGTCCCTCGAGCGATTCTTTTTTGGGCTGGCATTGTCCACATGGGTATTCCTCGCGGTAGACAGCTGCCTTGGTACTGCCATTGGGCCTGTTACCTGCTTTTTGGTTCTCATTGGGGCCTTTTCCATTCCCCTGAGAATAAAGTATCCCCGATATTCTCCGGTGCCTCTTCTTCTTTACTTCCTCCTCAGTCTTTTAGTTATTGGCTTCCACTGGCTCGAGTCCTTTGGTCTGGTGGTTTCAGCGCTGGCACTCTTGGTCTTTGACCCAAAAGTTTTCAGAAGGAACCTTAAATAATTCTTATCTTTTTGTTTTTTCAGGTTTTCGTTTTGCTTGTTACCCTTCATGACGCCTCCATATGGTCTGATTTAACCAGCCGGTCGAGTTCCGTTTCCACTGGAATGGCGATCTCTAAATAACGTAGACGTTATTTTTACATTGGGTATCTATGGTGAATATAGGCATAATAAGTGGTTCCGGGGTTTACGGTGTCTTCGGGCCGAAGGAGACCGTTAAAGTTCACACGCCATACGGCAGGCCCTCTGCTCGTGGCAATCGGGGAGATAGCGGGTGTGGGAAGTTACTTAAATTATTATTTATATTCCAGCCATTGCCAATGGAAAACTATATATACTTTTAACTTCTAACATTCGTTGATGATGTCTTTGAGATTGACAAAACTCTTAGCTGGAGTGTTGATGTTTGTTTTTGTTTTTTCAGGGTTTGTTAGTGCGCAATCTTTGAAAGTACCCCGAGTACAAGAAGACATGAACATTCCAAAAATACCTCTAAAAGGGTATGCTACTGATGAAGTTGTTCACATCTATGGGCAAAATGTTCATGCAATAGTTTATAATCCTGGATTGGAAGACTTAAGAGTAGGCTCTCTCTACCAATTTGCAAAGAAAAACGGTGTGAATATGAGTGCTTTTTTCCACTATTTAAGTGAATATGTATGGAAGCATGGACTGGTTACTTTCGAGGATGTTAGATATCTCCTTATTGACTTTGCTAACAAAAGTGGGATGGACTTGGTTAAACTGGCTGAAAAAGATGGAGTAGATTTGAATTTTACTGATCTTATTAGAAATCCCCCCAAAGACGCCCTAAAACCTCAAATAGTTGATGTGATCGATCAGGTACCCACCCCATTAACAGGGTTATCAGTTGCAAGTACAAGCGACTGCGGGAATAATCCGGATAACATCTACGATTACATGGGAATATGATTGTTGATGCTACCTGTGATCCAGCAACGTTCCATTTTGATGATGCTGGATATTTTATAGGAACTTATGCCTCAGCAAAAGTTGGTAGCTATTGGTATATTTTTGCATTTAACTTCACTAATTATAAATCCCCCTCTGAACTGAAAAACTGGATTCTCAATGTTCTGAAAAACAACTACAGTATATCCCCCAATCGGGTTGAGTTAGTTCATATGAAATACTTTATCCAGGGTTATGCTCCGTGGATGAAGAAATATTCAGTGACAGTACATTTTGACAATGCTCCTGTACAAGACTATATCTTGTTTGAACTTTGGAGCGAAGCTACATATTATACCTCCACAGATACCTGGGTCAAATATGGTTATCCCGATTCAGATATGGGGGGATTGTTCATAATACTGAACAAGAGAATAAAAACACTAGCAGGCTTTGCCATGAGAGACTACACCCCATACCCCATAGTATCCCAAAGAATCATTTCGAGTGATATAACTCATATTGATCTAACGATATATTCAACAATCTGGCACCAACAGAGGCTTGAAGGAGTGGGGGACTGGTGGTAAATAAGTCCCTTTCGTTCTTAATTTTTGTTACCTTTTTTGTTTTGATAGTACTGGCAGGCTATTCCCTAATCCCTACCCACCGGGAAATATCTGAGTGCCCAATTGAACCTGCAAATATCAGCATGGTTCCAGAGATGGTTTTCTATGCCAACGGCTTTCTGGTGTTCAGTGATGGCAGAAAGACTCTCTTTAAAGGAACGGAAGAATACCTAGTTGGCTATCCCATGGCTTATCCACTCGAATGGGGCTTTGTTGGTATCAATGGCTCGAAGCTTCACGCCTGCACTTATTCCGGGGAGCATCTCTGGGATTACAGTTTAACCTCTGAGGAATTCAACGCTTCCCCTACGGTGGAGTACCTTTTCCTGTTCGTTCCTGCCAGAACTCCTCCGGGTGTCAAAGGGAACGATAGTCTCTACGTTTTCGGAAAAACAGGGCTTCTGGAGGAGTATGACTTCACAAACATCTACCATCCCTCAAGGTGCTCCCTCCTTAAATCGCGAGGAAATCATACCCTCTTTCTCCTCAACCAGCCTCAGGCAGACGGCAGTGCCGGGATGGGGAGAGTAGTTCTATTCAAAGGATTAAACGTGCTCTTTAATAGAACCTTTACTTTCAGAGACAGCATTGAGGATCCGGTTTACTGTGTTGGTGATGTTTCCCATGAGGGCTTGGCGGCCTTTGGTCTTTACCGTGGGGTTGGAATAATCAACGGGAGCTTCAGATACGTTGAACTACCCCCTTATGGTGCAGATGATATTGCGATAGCAGGTAAGAGTGTTTTTGCTTTAGTTCACAGGGAGACCCAGAATTTCAGCGTTGTTAAAGAGCTTTTACTGCTGGAAAAGATCCCCCGGCCAATACTTGGGAACTTGCGCGGGGAAGTGGGACTGTTCTCCTCTAAGGAGACGCTTTTTCTAGTGGATTGGACTGGGAAAAAGGTTTATGTTTTCTCCCCTACGGGGGAGCTTCTGAAGGTCATAGAATACCGGGGCGAGCTGATTGTTGGGGGAGAAAAACTCTTCCTGTGCAATTCTACGCGATGTACTCCCATCACCTGATGGGCATACTTTTTATCTTTTCCTCACAAACTCCAACCGGTGATACTCATGCGCATCGAGGACGTTTACATCTGGGACATCAACGCCAAGTGGCTCGGCATAACCCCTCACCAGCTCATGGAGAACGCCGGCTCTGGAGTTGCGAGAGTCGTTGAGGAGGAGTTCGGGAAAGGCCTCAAAATAGCGGTTTTCTCCGGCACCGGCAACAACGGCGGCGACGGCTTCGTTGCCGCTCGGCATCTCAGCTTCGACAACGAAGTCACCCTCTTCCTCGTCGGCGACGAATCTAGGATACGGAGCGAGGAAGCTAAACACAACTGGGAAATACTCAAGGGCCTCGACTTCTTGGAAATCAGAGCCCTCAAGGACTCCTCTTACGTAAGATCGCTCGACCTCTCGGGCTTTGACGTCATCGTTGATGCCCTCCTCGGGGCAGGCACGAAGGGCGAGCCGCGCGAACCGATACGCTCTGCGATAGAGAAGATAAACGAGTACGCCGGAAAGGCCGGGATAGTCAGCGTTGACCTGCCGAGTGGCTATCCCTCAAAAATCCGCGTCAAATCGGACTTCGCGGTGACCTTCCAGTGGGACAAGGAGGAGTATGGGGGCTTCGAGAGGGTTGTGGTTAAGATAGGCTATCCAAGGGAGCTCTACCACCTCGTCGGGCCGGGCGATGCCAAGTTCGCGCTGAGGAAGAGGGGGGAGCACAAGGGGCAGAATGGCAAACTACTCGTGATAGGCGGAAGCGAGGACTACTTCGGGGCGCCATACCTGGCATCGAAGGCCGCTTCCTATCTGGTGGATCTCGTTTACCTCGCTATACCCGAGTATTCGGCGAGGAGGATAAACGATCCTGACTTAATCCTCCGCCCGGTCGAGGGGAAAAATTTCAACCCGGAGCATGTTGATTCTCTTCTCGACCTCGCCCGGAGAACGGACGCCGTTATCATCGGCCCGGGAATCGGCCTCAGGGAGGAAACAAAGGAGTTTGTACGGGAATTCATAAAGCACTGTGACAAGCCGCTCGTCATAGATGCAGATGGGTTAAAAGCAGTTGCTAAGGATTTAACCGTTCTAAAGGGCAAAACCTTCGTTTTAACCCCCCACGCCGGCGAATTCGCGGTTCTCTTCGGGGTGAAGCCCGATGGGCCGCTCGTGGGGAAGGCAGAACTCGTGATGCAGAAAGCCGGGGAAATAGGCGGTGTGATACTCCTTAAAGGCCCCTACGACGTCATAAGCGATGGGAAAACATGGAAATACAACAAGACCGGTAACAGGGGCATGACCACCGGGGGAACGGGGGACGTTTTGGCCGGCCTGGTTGGTTCCCTTCTAGCGCTCGGCAACGAGCCGCTGAGGGCAGCGTCGGTTGGTGCCTTCCTGAACGGTCTCGCCGGGGATATGGTGAAAGAAGAACTCGGGGAGAACTTCACAGCGTTGGAGGTGGCTAAAAAAGTCCCCCACGCTGTCAAGTGGGCCCTGGAGTTCTGAGATGGTTGAATACGGTGATATCTCGGCCTCTTCCCGGTTTTTTGTTCTGGTTACGGCAGTTGGTGCCTTCCTCCTGCTCTCCTCCTCGAAGGTCTAGCTGCTGAAGACCTATCCGAACGAGGTCTTTCGCCTTTCCGATTGTCCATGAATCGAAAGAAATGTGAGAAAAATCACCCGATGTTGCAGTAGCTCCACACCGAGTATCCGTACCCCCCGTTGGCCGGGTCGTAGGCAGGAGCCTCGAGGTAGACCCAGCCGTCCGAGTTGACCCACTTGTCGACCCAGCCGCCGAGGTTTCCGGTGTACTCGTGGATGCACGATCCGGCGAACTTCGGAACATGGACCCACCTTCCGGCCCTGCTCGAGCCGAGGTTGATGTAGGTTATCAGGCCGGGTTTGTCGCCGTAGCCGTTTCTGACGAAGATGAGTTCGTCGCTGTCGTAATAGACTATGCTCGTGCTCCCGCCGGCGAGGTGGTCGTGTATCCAGATGAGGTTCTTGAGCCTGTCCTTGTTGAGCCACTCCTCGTAGTCGCGGTAGAATATAACCGGCTGGCCCTCGTAGGTGAGGATGAAGGCGTAGGCCGGATACTTGTTCCAGATTATGTCCGTGTCGTGGTTGGCAACGAAGGTTACCGCCTTAAAGGGATCGCGGGAAACGACGGTTCCGCCGTTGTTCAGGGCGTCCACCAGAGCGGGGATATTGTTGTTGTCGAAGGCCTCGTCCATCTTGTAGTAGAGGGGGAAGTCAAAGACCTTGGCTCCACTCGAGTAGGCCCAGTTGAGGAGGGCATCAACGTTGGTGTCCCAGTACTCGCCGACGGCCCAGCCGTCCCACCAGTTCAGCCAGTCCTTGACCACCCAGGCTCCGTAGCCCTTGACGTAGTCGAAGCGCCAGGCGTCGACGCCTATGCTCCTCAGATAGGCCGCGTAGCTCTCTTGACTTGCCCAGAGCCAGTGCTGGTCCCAGCTCTTCTCGTGGGCGATGTCAGGATAGTCCCCGAAGGTTCCCTCGTCGCAGCACTTGATCTCGTTCGGGTGGAAGTCAAGGTAGTTTGCGGTGTATTTGCCTGAGGCGACCTTTGAGAAGTCGGTCCATGTGTAGCTGTTGGTGAACGGATTCCACTCCCTGTCTCCGCCGGAGCGGTGGTTTATGACGATGTCGGCTATCACCTTGATTCCATAGGCGTGTGCGGTGTTTATCATGTTCACGAGCTCCTGCTTGGAGCCGAAGCGGGTCTCGACGGTTCCCTTCTGGTAGTATTCGCCGAGGTCGAAGAAGTCGTAGGGGTCGTAGCCCATCGAATAGCCGCCGCTGGCTCCTTTACTGGCCGGAGGAATCCATATCGCCGAGATTCCAGCGCTGGCCCAGTCGGGTATCTTCCCCCTTATCGTGTCCCACCAGATTCCGTCCCCGGGAACGTCCCAGTAAAAGGCCTGCATTATAACGCCACCGTTTTCTAGAGTTTCAGCCCTGGCAGGGACGGCCGAGACACTCAGAGCAACCAGCAGTATCAAAAACAGCACAGGGACTTTTCTGCTCATGGCAACCACCTGCATCCTTTGGGGCATTGTGCCCTTTTATATCACCGACGGTGAAATATTTAAGCTTTGCCACTAATGTCCTGAAAAGAACATAGAGGAACTCTGGAGTGCTTAGATGTCAATGAGCTTCTGGACGCGCCTGGCCAGTCCGCAGAGTTCGCAGCTCTGAAGGAAAACGAGCATGTTGAGGAGGTGGAAGAGCTCCACCTCGGTCAGCTCCACCCCGGCCTGGGAGATCCTCTTGAGAACCGGCTGGGATCGGAGCTCTATCTCGTTGAGGACCCTCTTGGCGAGCCTCACCATCTCGCCCCTGTCCTTTATCCTGAAGCCGGCCTTTTCGAGGATCCTAACGAGGCGCTCCGCCTCAACCTGAAGGTAGGCCTGTCTGAACTGCTCCACGCTTTCATCGGGATCTGCCTTGATCAGGAATAGCCGGGCGCTCCGGGAGTATATCTTTTCGTTTCCCTGGTTTCCAATTTCCTCAACGAGTCCAGCCTTTTCGAGCGTCTTCACGTGCCTGTAAACTGTGGTTCGATCCTTCTTCAGGGCGTCACTGAGCTCCTTGATGCTCATGGGTCCCATTCGCAGCAGCTGGAGTATCTTGAACCGGTTCTCCTCGGAGAGCACCCTCACCTTTTCGGGCTCCGTGATTATTAGAACTTCCCTCACTCAGTACTCCTCCAGCTTGTCTTGGGGTGTTTCACCCTCTTCAACGATCTTCCTTCCGGCTGCAACCATGTCTATGCTGTGAACAACCCCGCCGAACTCCTCTATGGTCCTTGTTATCTCGTCGTAGTCGAGGTTGTCACCGACTATGGTTATCTTGACGTTTTCCGTTTCCTTGTCTATCTCGACGAGGGTTATGTTAACCCCCTCCACCCCCTCGAGCTCGCTCAGGCCGAGGGCCAGCTCGGTCACCATGGGTAGATGGGGTTTGAGAACGTCGAGAACCAGGAGCCTTATTCCCCTAGCCATGGCCATCACTTCTTGAGCAACTCGCCCAGTTTTTTAATTAGTTCTATGCTCTCCCCGTCGCGGCCCATCCTGGCCATCGCGAGCCACTCTATCGCGTGGATTATGTCCTCGTTTGAGAAATCCCTGAGTTCATCCTCCTTTGCCTCTATCTCCCTTGATATGTCCGTCTTGTACTCGTGCTCCTTCTTCAGGAGCTTGTCCATGACGTTGAGGAGCTCGCCCTCATCAAACTCGTAACCAAGGGCCCGGAATATGTCGAGCTTCGTCTTGAGCTTTGAACGGGCGAAGTACCTCAACTCCTCGTCGCCGAGGTAGAGGTTGATGTAGAATGCATCCGCCGTCCTGCCGTAGTACTTCTCCACCAGGTTGCCCTTCATTTCCGTCCTCTTGACCTCCACCAGCCCGGCTTCCTTGAGCTTCTCGATGTGGTGGTATATCGTCTGGGGCGTCTTCCCCAGGATTTCGCTGAGCTGGGAAATCGTCATCTCCCTGTTGCGGAGCAGGCTTAGGATTTTCCTCCTCGTGTCCTCGAGCATCAGCTTTATGACCTCGGGGTCGGTTATGACCTTTACCTTAGCCATGCCAACCACCCAATTTTAACGTTTTAACGTTTTTTTGAACGTTCGGGAATTTAACTCTTTTGCCTCGATGCCCGCCGGTAATTTTATAATACCCACTCGAAACCTGAAACCGTCATCGGACAAAATATCCGGGTTTGTGGGGGAAGGCTTAAATAAAAACCCCCGAAGGAATTCCGGAGGTGATCACGATGGACGTCCCCAATCTCGACTTCCTGTTTTATCCGAGGAGCGTTGCCGTCATAGGCGCCTCCAACGTGCCCGGAAAGGTTGGAAACGCAATAATGCGCTCCATAACACTCCGCTACGATGGAAAGGTCTATCCCGTCAACATCAAGGGCGGTGAGATAGAGGTCAACGGCAAGAAGTTCAAGGTTTACAGGAGCGTCAAGGAAATTCCCGATGAGATTGACGTCGCCGTCATAGCGGTTCCAGCGAAGTTCGTTCCGGACGTTATTGATGAATGCGGCGAGAAGGGAGTTAAGGGAGCCATAGTCATTTCTGCCGGCTTTAAGGAGGCCGGAAGGGCCGACCTTGAGGAAGAACTCGTGAGAAGGGCCAGGAAGTGGGGCATCCGCGTTGTCGGTCCCAACTGCCTTGGAGTCACCAACCTTGAGAACGGCTTCGACTGCAACTTCAACCCGCCGGAGAGGCAGGCCAGGCCACCCTTCGGAAAGGTCGCCTTCATGAGCCAGAGCGGCGCCTTTGGCGCTGCCATCCTCGACTGGGCTGCCAGAGAGAAAATCGGAATGAGCAAGTTCGTCAGTCTCGGCAACATGGCCGACTTGGATGAGAGCGACTTCATGGCATACCTCGGGGAAGACCCGAAGACCGGAGTTATCACAGGCTACATAGAGGGGGTCAAGAACGGGAGGAAGTTCTTCAACACCGCTAAGGAGGTCACTCTCAAGAAGCCGGTCGTGATACTCAAGAGCGGCAGGACCGAGGCCGGAGCCAAGGCGGCCGCTTCCCACACCGGTTCCCTCGCGGGTTCGTACCAGATATACCGGGCCGCCTTTGAGCAGACCGGTGTTCTCGAAGCGACGACCATGAGGCAGCTCTTCAACTACGCGAAGGCACTGGCCCTTCAGAAGCCGGCCAGCGGCGGCCGCGTGGCGATAGTTACCAACGGCGGCGGTGCGGGAGTCATGATGAGCGACGGTCTGCTTGAGAGGGGTCTCAAACTCGCCGAACTGACCGAGGAAACCCTCGAGAAGTTCAGGAGGGACATCGAGGCCGGCAAACTCCCCGAGCACATGGCATACAAGAACCCCATCGACGTCATCGGCGACGCCCCCTCCAGCAGGTACGAGATAGCAATGCGCTACGCCCTTGAGGATCCGAACGTTGACATTCTCGTCGTTATAGCACTCTTCCAGAGTCCCGCTCTGGACGAGGGTATAATAGACGTGGTTGACCGGATGAAGGCCTACGGCAAGCCCATAGTCTTCGTTGCCCCCGGTGGAGATTATCCTCACAAGATGGCCAGGAACATCGAGCAGAGGGGCATTCCGGTCTACGAGACCACCGAGGATGCCGTTGACGCTGTCTACGCCCTCGTTAAGTATGGAGAGTGGCTTAAGGAGAACGGGGAGCTTTGAATTCACTTTTTTCTTCATTTCCTCAGTATCTGAAGTCCGGCTACCCTTTTGAAGTCGTCATCGAAGGTTGCGATCTTTTCTATGCCATAGAACTCGCAGGTGGCCGCTATCAGCGCATCGTTTGGAAGGAGGTGATACCTCTCAATAACGCTCTTTGAGAGATCAACTATCTCAGCGTTGAGGTCAAGGATGCTGAAGAGTGATAGTAGCTCAAAAACTGGCTCCAAATCGATTTTGGATAGCACGTGGGGCTTTCTCTTTATCTCCCAGGATTTCATTTTAGTGTTTCATTTTAGTGTTGGCCTTTATGTAGAAAAAGAGGGTTTCTGACGCAACTATTGGATTTATGAATCCTCTGATTTTGTTATCTTCGACATATCGGATCAGTTTTTTGGCCTCTCCTATGCCGCCAAGGTGGTATATGAGGACGTTGGAGTCAAAGAAGACGTTGTCCTTACCACTCATCCTCGAGCTCCTTGATAATCCTATCAATCTCCTTCTTGCTGAGCTTTACAACTCCGAACGTCCTCTCGGAAATGCTCTGGGGGATTATCTTCACCCTGACCTCGCTTCCTTCTGGAATCTTCAGCCTCCTCTTGGGTTTCAGCACTCCATCTTCATAAACGGCATCGACGATGACTTCCATTTTCCCACCGTTTTGGAGTTTGTCATAGTTTCTGATAAGGCTTTTGTTTGTTTCCGTTTAAACCTCAACCCACGTGAAGTCCCTCGCGACCTCTCCGTTTATTCCCGCCTCTCTTACCCTCTTTTCCAGAACCTCGTAGGTATAGTTGCTGTGGCTTATGTGGGCGAAGACGGTGTATCCGGCCCCAACCTTCCTTGCCAGTTCTGTCGCCTCCCTAACCCCGAGGTGGACTCCGGGTATCGACTCCCTGTGCGTCATCTCCGCCACGAGAAGGTCCGCCCCTTCCATCGCCTTGAGGGCATCTTTATCGTCCAGTATCTCAGGCCCGGTGTCGCCCGTTACCGCTATCCTCCTCCCCTTCAGCTCGAAGACGAAGCCGCCGGAGTTCTCTATCGAGCGGTGAACCGTTCTGAAGTGGAAGACCCTTATCCCGTCAAGCTCGACCCACTCGTTGAACGGAAGTCCGTGATAACGCCATTCCCTGTTTTCGG